>CALGYY010000124.1 GCA_937934705.1 uncultured Bacteroidota bacterium | reverse complement strand
GGATGATCCCCAAAGGGGGGAGCTTCAAACAAAAAGATCCCTGTGTGCTTCGCACCCTTTCTCCCCTCCTCACTCTCGCACTCAAACTCATATTTATTTGGGGATTATCCGCCAG
Source organism: uncultured Bacteroidota bacterium (assembly GCA_937934705.1). Taxonomy (GTDB): domain Bacteria; phylum Bacteroidota; class Bacteroidia; order Bacteroidales; family CAIWKO01; genus CALGYY01. The sequence continues at coordinate 24,240 of CALGYY010000124.1, read as the reverse complement.
CCGGCGGATGATCCCCAAAGGGGGGAGCTTCAAACAAAAAGATCCCTGTGTGCTTCGCACACCGCGGATTTTTTATTTTCCTTCGGCCCTTGCAAGCAAGCTTGCGGGCCTTCGGAAAACAAAAAATCCCGCTTCGCGGGATCTTTTTGTTTGGCGGAGAGACAGGGATTCGAACCCTGGAACCGCTTGTGACGGTTACACACTTTCCAGGCGTGCGCCTTCGACCACTCGGCCATCTCTCCGGAAAAGGAAGTGCAAAAGTAATTATTTTTTTGTAAGGAACAGTATCATGAAAGCCGAATATTCATCCGGCCTTTAACTGACCACGCTAAACCATTAACTGTTTTCCTTCTTACATCCGCATTTGATTACCTTACTTTTGAATGGATTTGCCCCGACATCCCCATACAAAAACAAATGTTATTAAAGAGTGAAATAAGTCTGAATGTATTGGTCATTTTAAAGGCTTTATTATCTTTGCAATCCTGCGGTTTTTTCCCATCTGATTCTGTGGCCGTTACAAAATGCCCCCCTCAGAGATGAGCAATCGCAGATAATGCCTGATGCCATGAGCAGAAAGTGGAATTTTAGTCCGATGAATATCTTCAGCCTCTTTATGGTGGTTGTCTATATCGGTTTGGGGATTTTCATCCTGCTAACCGATAAGTTTGATTATGTCCCGTCTGCTTTTCGGACCCTTTTCGCGATCATCATGATCCTCTATGGGATCTTTCGTTTTGTGCGGGTTTATTTCAAACTTAAAAATCCGGAATCATGAAAAAGAACATCGGCTACGGGTACGTCCTGTTGGCATTCATCTTCCTCGCAGGCTGCAGTGGCGGCAGCATCAAAAACACCGAAACACCGACCTCCGGGAACATACGGATCGGGGTGGACGAGTCTTATCAACCTATGGTCAGATCACAGATCGACCTCTTTCAGAGCATATACGAATATGCTATCATCAACGCGGAATACGGACCGGAAGCAGATATCATTGAACGCATTCTGAATGATTCGGTCAGGATTGTCATCACAAACCGTCCGCTTACACAAGAAGAACAAGACTTTCTCTCAGCTAAAAAAATTATCCCGAAAGTGACTAAAATTGCTTACGATGGCCTCGCTTTCATTGTCAATAAAAGCAATCCGGACTCAACCCTCATGTTTGATCAGGTACGCAGGATCTTTGCCGGAACTGATACGACCTGGAAACAAATCAATCCAGCGTCCGGACTTGGAAAGCTGGATGTCATATTTGACAATAATCGTTCAGGGAATCCCCGCTACATCAGGGAAAAATTCAAGCTGACCGGGAAATTCCCCACCAATTGTTTTGCGGTAAATTCAAACGAGGAAGTGATCCGCTATGTGGAAGCAAACCCTCACGCCCTGGGTATCATCAGCGTGAACTGGATCAGCGATAAAGATGACACGGTCTCTAACAATTTCAGGAAATCCATCAAGGTTGTCGGGATCGGTGATGAGGCAGATACCGAAGGCATTGGATCATACTCAAAACCCTATCAGGGCTATATTGCGGACGGGACCTATCCATTTATCCGTGAGGTCTACGTCATCAACTGCGAAACATTCTCGGGCCTTGGCACAGGCTTTGCCGCCTTCATTGCCGGCGAAAAGGGACAAAGGGTCATACTAAAATCAGGGCTCGTTCCTGCGACAATGCCGATCAGGCTCGTTCAATTTAAGTAGAAAAATCAATCAGAAACCAGGAGGACATAACATGCTGAACCTAAAAAGTAAAATGAAAACCGCACTCATCCTGTCACTGACTTTGCTGTTGTCCGGCTCATTAATGGCACAGGATCTTGCGCAAGGCATCAAGCTGACCAGAAGTGAGCAGTTTGACGCTGCTAAAAGTGTATTTGACAAATTGATCGCTGCTGAACCCAACAATGGTGACAACTATTTCTATTACGGAGAAAATTATCTGATGTCACATTTTGCGGATACTATATCTGTTTTATTAACTGATGTTACCGGACCTGCAGCACAACTGTTCAAAAAGGGAACAGAACTCGACCCTGAAAACCCACTCTGTTACATTGGGCTGGGAAAAGTCGCCCTGATGACCGGTGCTACTGCAGACGCGGTTAACAACTTCAATATGGCGCTCAGCAAACTCCCGAGTAAAACCAACAAAACATCCACGCTGAGTCCTGAGCGTCAGGCACTGACGTACGCCAAAATTGCGGAAGCAATGATACAGCCAAAGATCAAGACAACGGCGAAAGCACTTGAACTGGTTACAAAAGCCGGAGAGCTTGACACTAAAAACCCTGAAATCTTCCTGATTTGGGGAGATGTTTTTCTTGAGAATAATGATGGTTCCAGTGCTATTGCCAAATATAAAGTGGCTCAGGAACTGGATCCGCAATCTCCATCAGCCAAATTGCGCCTTGGAAAGCTTTGGGTAAGGGCACGCAACTGGACTGAAGCCATTAACTATTATAACGAGGCCATTGAGATTGACGCCAGCTTTGCTCCTGCCTATGTTGAACTGGGCGCGATTTATATGCGTGCCGGTCAGGCCGCCAAAGCCAAAACATATTTCGAGAAATATCTTGAGTTATCCAATGCCATTTCCGCAAAAGTGAAATACCTGTCGGTATTACTCGAACTCAAGGATTACACCGCCGCAATTCCTGTGGCGCTTGAAATCAAACAGGCTGACCCCAACCGGAACGACATTTCCAGGGCTCTTGCCTACTGCTATTTCGAAACTAAGAATTACGCTAAGGCGCTGGAATACATGGAATTATTTTTTGCTAATGCAAAGCCCGAAAAGATCATCAATTCCGATTATGTTTATTATGGCGATATCCTCTCCAAGAATAAGAAGGACTCACTAGCTATTCTGCAATATACCAAAGTGCTGGAGCTTGATTCAACGGCATATGAAATGTATAGCAACATTGCTGAATCACACAAAAGCATGAAGAATAATGAGAAGGCTGTTGAGTGGTACAACAAGAAAAAGGTACTCGGTAAAATGACGGTAGTGGACTGGTACAAATTCGGAATGCTGTATTATAATATTGCTGCTGTTTCAATGCAGGAGGCCGATTGGAAAATGGCTGATACTATTTTCGCTGAGATTACGTCAACAAGACCTGATTTCATGGGAGGAAAATCTCATCTGTGGAGAGGCCGGTGCAACTCCAACCTCGACACGGATCTTAGTAAGGGCCTGGCCAATATACACTATCAGAACTACATACAAATTGCGGTAGCCGATTCTGTCAAGAATGCCAAAGACCTAATTGAAGCATACGACTATTTCCAGTACTACTATCTTAAAAACAAGGATTATTGTAATGCAAAACTCTATGTAGAAAGGATTCTGTGGACAGATCCTGAAGGAAAAATTGCAGATATCCCTAAATTCCAGGATTTACTGTCTGAATACACCAAAAATTGTCAGAAGTAAGTATAATCACCTATGTCTGCAAAAAGACCACCTGAGCGGTGGTCTTTTTGTTTTTCCGCTAACTGACCAGATTGCACCGCTAACTGAATACTGCTTGTCTGTTCGACTGAATGCCGCTACTTTTGTGAAGTTTCACGCTATTTTTTTAATATCGAATGGTTTTCTAAAAAAAAATTATATTTGTTGCCTCAAAAACCTGAACTATCAAGGTAAATCAAATAATCGTTAAATTTAAAATCGAACAGAAATGAGCAAGTCAAACGGACAAGGAAACAGTTTTTTAAAGGCGATTTCTTCGGTCTTTGCATCGATCGCCATTTTGGTGGCTTTCGGAGTGGCCCTGATCATCTACATTTTCGTGATGGGAAATCCGGCGAACTTTGAAGGTGGCAATCCTGCAGGGCACCCGCTGCCTGGTAACCTTTTGGCCATGATGTACAAAGGGGGATGGGTCGTCCCTGTGCTGATGACAACAGTGCTGGTGGTTATCATTTTCGTATTCGAGCGTTTCATCATGCTGGCAAAAGCGCGCGGCAAGGGCCGTATCGACACCTTCGTCCGCAATATTCAGGGCATGCTCAACGCCGGAAATGTGAACGATGCTATTACAACATGCGACAAGCAAAAGGGTTCAGTAGCCAACGTGGTACGTGCCGGCCTCGGCAAATACAAAGAACTGAAAGAAGACGCAGTACTTGAGAAAGATCAGAAGGTTCTGGCACTTCAGAAAGAACTGGAAGAAAGCACAGCACTTGAACTGCCGATGCTCTCCAAGAACCTGGTCATTCTTTCTACCATGGCCTCTATCTGCGTGCTTATCGGTCTTTTCGGAACAGTATTGGGGATGATCCGTGCATTTGCTGCACTTGCTACCGCAGGTGCTCCCGACGCTCTGGCTCTCGCTACCGGTATCTCTGAAGCTCTGATCAACACCGCTTTCGGTATCCTTGGTTCTACCCTGGCTATCATTTTCTACAACTACTTTAGCAATAAGATTGACCGCATGACCTTTAAAATTGACGAGGCCGGTTTCTCACTGGTTCAGACCTTTGCTGCAACCACCAAGTAATTCCAATCTTATTCGTGAGCATCATTAAATTGTAGAAGTATGGCAAAAATTCAAATGAAAAAGAAGGCTCCCCATGTGGACATGACGCCCATGGTGGACCTGTTCTCACTGCTGCTGACATTCTTCATGCTCACCACCTCTTTCAGGCCTCAGGAAGCCGCTGTTATTGATACCCCTTTCTCAGTCTCCGATAAGCAGGCTCCCGATAAGAACCTGATTACGGTGGCCATTACCAAGGACAACAAAGTGTATTTCGACATGAGCAACAGCGGGACAACACTTGACGCCCAGGGTAAGGAGATCGCCGATACTGCAACCCATTACCGCAGGGAATTACTGAAGCAGATCGGAGAGCAAAAACAGATCAATTTCAACGAGAAAGAGCTCCAGACTTTCGAAACCGGTTCTTCGTTCGGGATGCCATTTCCTTTGTTAAAGAAATGGCTGAATTCAACAGAACCGCAGGAGAAGGAAGGATATATGGTGGGCATTCCCATTGACACTGCTGATAACCAGCTGGGACTCTGGGTACGTATCGCACGTGTCCTGAACCCTTACGCTGAAGTGGCCATCAAAGGTGACGGCGAGGCAGAATACAGCGTGATTAAAAGGGTGATGGACATTATGCAGGAAAACAAGGTGCAGAAATTTAACCTTGTGACCAATCTTCAGAAAGAAGAACTTGAAGGTGAAGCAACTATTCAGTAATCAAGGTGATTTAAATAAGAACAATTATGGCAGAAATTATTGAAAGCGACAGCGGAGCAAAAAAAGACGGTAAACGTCGCTCCCCGAAAAAGATGGGTGCCGGTGTTGACATGACACCCATGGTCGACCTGATTTGTCTCCTGATCACCTTCTTCATGCTGACCACGGCCTTCGCCAAACCAAAGGTCATGGAGATCACCATGCCGGAAAAAGACGAGGATACCTCCAAAAAGAGTGACATCAAGGTTGCAGCTGACAGGACATATTCCATCATTCTGGATGAAGAAGATCGCCTGTACTGGTATTGGCATAAGGACTCTGAGGTGGATGGTGTTGCCCCTGTTTTCAGCAAGTGGAACAAGACCAATTACGGCCCCGATGGGATCCGCAAGTTCTTGCTGGAGAAAAATGAAGCTACGGTGAAAGAAATAACCGAACTAAAAGACAAGGTGACCAAAGGGGAGATCGTGATGTCGAACGACACCCTTAACGTCAGGATCAAGGAAATCAAGAGAAAGTATAACACTGAACTCAAGAAATCCCCCATCATCCTGATCAAGGCTGTGGAAAAAGCCAAATACCGTAATCTTGTCGACATTATCGACGAAATGGCCATTTGCAACGTTGCCAGTTATGCGGTAGTTGATCCGATGGCCGACGAACTCGAAATATTAAAAAATGCGCCCAAATAACATTTAAATTCCTGAATTATGGCAAATGAAAAACAAGCGTTCTACGACGACGTGCTCGACGAGATCGTGTTCCAGAACAGGAACAAGGAATATGGGGCATATGCTATGCGGAAATCCTACAAAAAGCTGGTCAACCGTTCAGTGGTTATTTCGGTTGCCATAGCTTTACTCGCGGTTCTGATTCCTTTCTTTATCTGGAAACAGCAGGCCAGTGCCAATGAAGAAGTTTCGGTTACCGCCGAAATGATGGATATGGCTACAGATAAGAAGGAAGAAGCACCGCCTCCTCCCCCTCCTCCTCCTGATCAGGTGATGGAAGAAAAGGCCAAGTTCACCGCGCCTATCGTTACTTCCGATACGTCTGAAGTTACCGACATCAGTCAGGACGACCTGAACCAGCAGACCACCAATACCAATATCAACACAAATGAGGAAATTGTTATTGAGGACGACGGTGGGGATGAAATCATTGAGGAGGTTATTGAAACACCGATCTTCACGGTAGTTGAAGAAATGCCGACATTCCCCGGTGGGGATGAGTCGCGTATCAAGTTCCTGACGGAAAACATCAAATATCCCCAGATGGCTAAGGAAAGCGGTATCCAGGGAACGGTTTACGTGACCTTTGTTATTGATGAAAGGGGCCGTGTGGCCGACGTAAAGGTTCTCCGTGGTATCGGTGGAGGTTGTGATGAAGAAGCCGTTCGCGTGGTGAAGATGATGCCTCCGTGGAATGCCGGGAAACAGTCCGGTAAACCGGTACGTGTTCAGTTCAACATGCCGATCAAGTTTACCTTGAATTAGCAGCCTGAAACCTGTGAAAAAGGCCGGAATCAACTTCCGGCTTTTTTTATTATATTTGTAATAAATTCATTGTGAACCATGCGCGTATTTCTCAGGTCATTTCTCCTTTTGTTCTCCCTGGCTGCTCTGTTGATGACAGGATGCACCAAGGAGACCCCTTTGCCTGACGAAGGTGAAGAAGTATACCAACCGACACCCTACCAGATCCCGATTCCTGCCTTCTTTCCCACCCAACTGAATATTCCTTCTGACAATCCGATGACTGTTGAAGGGATTGAACTGGGACGTATACTTTTTTACGACGGCAGGTTCGGTGGCCGCGCCCATCCGGATTCATTCATGAGCTGCGGCACATGCCACGTGCAGCAATTTGCATTTGAGTGCGGGACCATCAACCCGAATTTCCCTGGCGGCTTCACACATGGCATCACCGGCCTCCCAACCCCGCATGTTATGCTACCCTTATTCAATATCGCCTGGAACCCCCAGGGCTATCTTTGGAATGGACTGATTTCGCCGGCGAATCCGGTTGCCTCCAAGAGACGTCTGGAAGATCTTTGCTGGATGGGTGTACATGCCCCTCATGAAATGTATAGTGACACAAACCGTTCAAGGGATCTGATCGCCAGCATACCGGGATACCGTCCATATTTTAAACGGGCGTTCGGCACAGAGGAGGTGACTTTTGAGCGCATGGCAAAAGCCATTGGCCAGTTTATCCGGAGCATCGTTTCTGCTGATTCCAAATTTGACCGTTACCTGAGAGGTGAAGTTCAGCTCAGCAGCAGTGAACTGAATGGTTTTGTTTTATTCATCACCGAGGAAGGGGCTGATTGTTTCCATTGTCACGGTGGTGACGGCAACCCGCTTTTTACCACCAATCTCTTTTACAATAATGGGAAAGACAGTATTTTCAACGATAACAGAGACCGCTACGGTGTAACAGGCGATCCCATGGATATTGGCGCATACAAGGCACCAACACTACGGAATATTGAACTTACCGGTCCATATATGCATGACGGCCGCTATGCTACCCTCGATCAGGTAATCAATTTTTACAGCGACAGCCTGGTTTTATCGCCCTACGTTCACCCGTTGATGCATAAGATTGGTGAAGGCGGGGCCCGTCTTCTTCCCCAGGAGAAAGCCGACCTGAAAGCATTCCTGTTAACGCTTACCGATCATTCCCTGCTGTCCAACCCGGCATACGCACCACCTGCTTCCTTTCCTCAGTAAAGGGATCAGGATTTCCTGCGTATCGGGCTCAGCATTCCTACGAGTTTTTTGAAGCTTACTTGTGAAAGGAATAAGCCTCCGATCGTCAGAAAGATCCCGGCAATTTTTTGCCAGTTAAAATCCTCCTTCCAGATCAGATAAGAAGCAATAGCAGTTATGACCGGAATCAGGTAGGTAAAAATTGTGGCCCTGGAAACACCAATCTGCTGAATAGCGAGTGTAAACAGGAAGAACGCCAGGGCAGAGGCAAAAACGGCGAGACTGATCAGTGGTACGAGTAAACCTGCATCCCATTGGACAGAACCCATGTTTTTCAGATCGAAAATGAGGAAAAGGGGTAAGAAATAAAAGATTCCGATGAAGTTCTGCGCAGAGATAATGGTCATCGCGTTGTACTTTGATGAAAGCCGCTGCAGGATGTAGCTGTAGCCCATAACGCTGGCCACGGCGATCATCAGGTAAAGAACACCTTGTCCGGAAGCGGCAAAATCAAGATCTCCCTGCAATACCACGAGCATAACTCCGGCAAAACTGACGAGAATGCCGAAATAATTTCCCATGACAATTTTTTCTTTCGCCAGCCAGTACATGGAAAATGGTAAAAAAAGGGGTATGGTTGAAATCACGATGGACGCTACTGTGGGACTAACATGTTTGATCCCGTAGCCTTCGCCCAGATAATACAAAAAGGGCTCGAAAAAGGCCAGGAGGAGAAACGGAAGAATATCCTTACGTGCAATCCTCTGCAATTTCTTTAAAGCCAACGACAATGCGATCAGAAAAACGGAGGCCATAATCAGGCGGAGGAAAACCGTTGCCACCGGGGACATGTATTTGTAATCAAATACCATTTTCACCCCGACGAAGGAGAGTCCCCAGAAAATCATTGCTGATATCAGCGCGGGATAAGTGTATGCTCTGATTTTTCCTGCCACCTTTGTTTTTGCGCAAAAGTAGCATTTTCGTATCAGGTGGCTACATGATCAGTAAAAGCAGCAGGACATTCACGGCGATGATGACCAGAAATCCTACCAGCAGAGGAATCCTCAGCGCTTTTTCCCCGAGGATCATTCCATAAATCATTTTAAGCAGGTTATTACTGATGATCGCCTGAAGCGTTGCCGCTAAGATCATTTCGACACCTACTGCAAATTTTCCCTGAAACAGGTTAAGCAGAAAAGGATCAATATCGGTGACCCCTACGATGAACGAGAGCACATTCAATCCGGTGGTGCCAAACCTGCTTATGGTAAACCATGTGATGAAGGTAAAGCCGACATAAAGAATGGTAAAAATAAGGGCCACCCTGAATTCAAGCGGGTTTTTGTCTTTCTGCTCGCTGACATCTGGTCCGCTTCCTTTTTTCCGGTGAAAGAAGTAAACCAATAATCCCGTGATCATTGAAAGGAAGAACAGTATGAGGAAGACCCAGTAGGAACGTTCAAACAATTCCATATTGAATATCCCGATCAGGATAAGGATGCGCAGGTACATCATAGCAGTGGCCATGAGAATACCCGCAGAATACTGGTTTCGGAATTCAGCCTGTCCCCTGCTTTTGCGTGCCAGGATAAAGGTAGTGGCCGTTGAGCTGTAGAGGCCTCCGAGGATACCGGTAAGTATCACACCGGATTTCCGGAAGACGAATTTTTTCAGCAGGTAACTCAGGTAGGAAATCGACGAGATCACCACGACTGCCAGCCAGATCTTATAAGGAGTCAGATTGAGGAAATCCACAAAAGGCTCATCGGGTACGATGGGAAGAATGACTCCGGCAATGATCAGGAATTTGGCCAGGGTGATGAATTCTTCTTTTTCGAAACGGTTGCTGAGATTGGAGAAAGTTTCCTTCATTTCTGTAAATACCAAAATGACCACGATGACCAGCATATAGAGCCATGCAGGTTGTGTCATCACCAGAGGGGTCAGCGAATAGGTCAGCAGGGCGATCACAATGGTCGTCAGTCCGAAATCTGAGAAGCGGTTGATCTTGTAAAAATAATTGATCGCCAGAAACACGGTCAGAACGAGCCCTCCCCCGCCAAAAAGGAGGAGGTTATCAGGTGAGACCACATAAAGGATGAATCCCAGTATCCCGATAAATGTAAAAGTACGGTCGGTGCCGAATAAGCGGCTGTCGTCGCTTACCGGATGGATCTTCCGCTGCGAAAGACCGATCACCAGACTGAACAGGGCCACGAGTATGAAAGTGAAGAATTCAGCCGGTATCTGATCAAACAATGTCTCCATTGATTTCCTTTTTGGCTTTATACGCAAATGACCTGAAATGGTTCGGGAAATCTTGCCGTAAAAGAGGTGTTTGGTATCTTTGTATCCGTATGGGCGTATTTACCAATTTCAGAACAGGCTTCAGAGCTTATCGTGAAGCGCACCGCTTTATTGTGAAGCACCGCTTATGGTTGTATGTTCTACTACCCGCTGTGCTGAATATCGGAATGATACTGTTGCTGATCTTTTTCGGCTGGCACTATTTCGGCCTGCTGACCGATTGGCTGATGGACCTGATGGGTCTGAATGATGTCACGGAGGGTTACCTGGGATATCTGGTTTCAGCATTGCAGTGGATCTTCAGGATTGTATTCCAGGTCCTGCTTTTTCTGGCCTATTCCACGATGTACAGGTACATCATCATGATTATCCTGTCTCCCCTGTTGGCACTTCTTTCGGAAAAGACTGACAAACTCCTCAGCGGCAAGGATTACCCTTTTGTTTTGAAAAACCTCATCATCGATATTCTGCGAGGTATCGGGATCGCCGTCCGGAACGCCATGATTGAATTTGCATTCATGATACTCCTGTTTTTTTTCAGTTATGTCCCTGTTATCGGTTATGCCAGTCCGGTTCTGATGTTTTTCATCACCTGCTATTTCTATGGTTTTTCCATGATGGATTACACCAATGAGAGGAACCGTCTCACGATCCGGCAAAGCGTTAAGTTTGTCAGGCGCAATATGGGATTCGCCATCGCTAACGGCATGGTATTTTACCTCGTTTTCTTTTTCATTCCCCTGATCGGTTTCATGGTTGCTCCGGCCTATGCAGTGGTTGCGGCGACCCTGGGCGTTCAGGAAATCAATAAAAATCCTTTCGTTGAAAAACCAGGCAGGCTAAAGAATCCCCGCAAATGGAAAAAGCAAGAGTTACAGCAGTCTCGTATCTGAACACTATTCCCTATGTATGGGGGCTGCGGCATTACGCGGGATCACGGCCATGGGATTTATCGCTGGATGTTCCAGCCATGTGCGCCAAAAAACTGATTCACGGTCAGGCTGATGTAGGACTGATCCCTGCAGGTGCCATGCGGCAGTTGCCCTCAAACTTCACTGATTTAGACTGGGGAATTGCTGCGGATGGTGAGGTCGCATCCGTGCTTTTGCTGAGTCGCCTGCCGTTAAAGGAAATCCGGAAGGTTGTGCTGGACATCGACAGCCGGACATCTGTTCTGCTGATCAGGATACTGGCTCGCAATCACTGGAATATCAGCCCTGAATGGGAAGACGGAAGTGTTGAAGAGCAGTTACCGGAAAGCGGACTTTTTATCGGTGATAAAGCCTTCAGGGCGCAGGGGCACTATCCCTTTGTTTACGATTTATCACAGGAATGGAAACAAATGACTGCTTTGCCTTTTGTTTTCGCAGCGTGGACCGCTTCTACATTGGTACCGGGGCATATTCGTGAGCATTTCGGACTTGCATTGGAATGCGGAACACAGAACATCACCTCTGCCATTGAAGAATATGGTCATGACCATCCCGGGGTCCCTGACCCGGAGGACTACCTGAGAAGACGAATCCGCTATCGACTGGGAAAATCAGAGAGGGCCGGGCTTGATTTATTCCGGAGAATGACCGCGTCCCTTATTTGATCATTGCTCTTCTTTCCTTATCAGAGACAATAATTCGAGATACAGTCTTTGTGTCGGGAGTCCCATCACATTAAAAAAGGAGCCATTGATCTTTTCGATTCCGGCGTATCCGATCCATTCCTGAACCCCGTAAGCCCCGGCCTTGTCGTATGGTTGGTAATGATCCACATACCAGATAATCTCCGGTTCCTCTATCGGTCTGAACCAGACGTCTGACGATACGTGAAAGAGGATCCGGTTAAGGGAGGTGGTCAGGCAAACGGCTGTGATCACTTCATGACGTTCGCCCTGCAGTGAATTCAGGATGGCTATGGCATGTTCCCTGTTTTCAGGTTTACCCAAAACGCGTCCATTCAGAAAAACGACGGTATCTGCGGTGATCAGAATATAATCTTCAGGAAGTTCTTCAGTAACAAATGCATCAGCCTTAAGTACAGCCAGGTATTCCGGAATCTCCGAATGGCGGAGATCACCAGGCCACACCTCATCCACCTCTCTGACCATCACCGAAAAATTAATCCCGAGTCCCGAAACCAGCTGGTGTCGACGCGGGGAGGCAGATGCAAGGATAATGCTTCTTCTGTTAATTAAATCAACTGACATATCAGAATTCCATAAACAGCAGCTGCATTGAGAGTACACCTGCAATGATCACAATTTTCAATATCGTGCTGATAAAATGGTAGTCCTTTTTTTCTTTGGCTTTCACCAGCAATATCAGATAATAGATCCACAGTGCGCCAATGACTACTGAAAAATACCAGGCCACTGGCATTTGTTCCCTGGTGAAAAGACTATAGGCGGCCCAGCCCAAAGCCACCAGAATGAGCAGACTGAGTGCAAGTATCCATTTCTTCATGACTGTTATCCCAAAAGCGATAGGCAGTGTGCGACAGCCGGCTTCACGATCGCCTTCCACATCCTCAAGGTCCTTGACCATTTCACGGATCAGGCTGACCAGAAAAGCGAAGACAAAGTAGGCCAGTACCATCGTGTTAATCGTTTTGAAATAACCGATCATCTCGGCAAAAACAAGCACATCTTTTTTAAGATAGAAAAACTCGAACAGCCAGACGAGGCCGACGGGGAAGGCAGAGAGCAGAGCTACTGTGAAGTTTCCTGCAAAAGGCAGGCGTTTGTATTTTAGGGAATAATAATAGAGCACCAGGGCCATAACCACGAAAATGAAGCCCAGGCGGATCGAACCGGCCATGAAGGACAGGTAGGTGCCGATGAGGATGGCGGCAATCACCATTGTATAGAACAACGGAAAGGCATTTTTCAGGGGAATCTGTTTCCCCAAAATTTTTCTTTCGGGGCGGTTGATTTCATCAATATCTGTGTCATAATAATCATTGATCACATAGCCTGCTGCCGCAAGAATAAGGATGGCCACGACCAGCAGGATGAAATCGTAAAGGGGCATAAGCATATCCACCCCGCGTGATTCCAGCAGGGGCATCAGGATGCCATACCGCACCAGAAACATGGTCAATGTGATAATTAAAAGATTCTGCCAGCGAAACAATTTCAAATACAGAAAAAGGGCTCTAAATATTTTCATTATCATTATAATTACGTTGAATATCTACCACGTAAAAGCATCTTCATCCATCCACTCACCCTTGACTTTTAAAACCTGTTCGATGATGTCCCTTACGCATCCTTTTCCTCCGGCGTAGGGAGAGATATAAGCAGAAACTGATTTGATTTCCTCGGCAGCATCGGACGGACAGGCGGCAAGGCCTACCCGCTTCATGACCGGATAATCGGGCAGATCATCGCCCATGTAGAGAATATGATCAGGATTCAGCTTATGTTCTGCGATATACTGGTCGAAGACCACTGTTTTGTCAACCACCCTCAGAAACACATCTTCGATCCCGAGGATACGGCATCGTGCTTCCATGGCCATCGAAGTACCACCTGAAATCACTGCTATCCTGTAAGATTTTTTTCTTGCCAGGTGAATGGCAAAGCCATCCTTTACGTAGCCTGATCTGACATGCTCTCCATTGTTGAGAATGAGGATGTGACCATCTGAAAGAACACCGTCATAATCAAAAATAAAGGTTGAGATATTCTTCAGTTTCTCTTTATAATTCGTCATTGTTTTTTATTTGCTCATGATCATCCCGCTGAGAAGGCTGTATAGATTCCTGAGATCCTCATGATCCTTCAGGTATTCGAGGTGTCTGTTTATGGTTTCTTCATCATTTCTCATTGCAGGGCCGGTCTGTACCTTTGAAGGAAGATAATTCACCGCTTTGGAGGCCGTTTCCATTACCAGTGGATGAAGCAGGCTAAAATCCAGTCCGGCTGCCGGCAGCAATTCTTCGGCGATGCGGTACATGTGATTGGTGAAATTACAGGCGAAGACCGCGGCTACATGAAGCCCCAGCCTTTGCTGTGGGTTTGTGAAGACAGTGCGTCCCCCGATCAGTTCTGCCAGGGAGGCAAGGCGTTCTTTCAACAATTCATCGTCTGATTCGATGCAGAAAGGGACCTGATGGAGTGATGGTTTTGTATCGAGACTGAAAGTTTGCAGGGGATAGAAAACGGCTGTTTTTTTCGTAAAACTCTTCAAGACTTCATGTGGCAGCGAACCGCTGGTGTGCGCCATGATTCCCCCATGGTTTTCAAGTGCAGCGGGGAGATCTTTCCATGCCAGATCAGGGATGCTGAAGATAATAAGACCCGTATTGCGTGGGAATTGCCCGTTCCCCGTGTAAGCCCTGGCATGAACTTCTGAAGCCAGACGCTCTGCAGAATCCTTTGACCTGCTCCATATCCATTCAATATTCAGCCCTGCGGCGGAAAAAGCGCGGGCTAAATGGGTGGCCACACGTCCAGCCCCGACGAATCCGATGCTTTGAAAACTGCTCATGATCTGACGACAAAAATACGTTTAATTCTCTTGGGAAGCTTCTTTCAGTAATTGATCTGGAAGACTACGGTGTCAAAGGCCGGACAATACAGAGTGGAGTTGTGCTGGGTGGAAAGGTTATTTTTGGTCACGTTCCATGTCACCGCAACATTCTGGTTCCCCCGGGTTTTGCAGGTAAGAGTATCCTGAAATGCCTCTCCGTAGCCGTACCTGACTGTATTATCGCAGCACTCCCAGCAGTTCTGGTATCCGGATGTGAACGAATACGCAATAAAATCTGCTGAATCGTGGGGTACAAAATTACGCGTCTGCAAAACGATATATCCTATAGGATAAAAATCAATTGCGGCATTATATACTTCTCCGGCGACAACATCATTGGATGAGATATCTGTTGTTGATGAAAAATAACCATTCTTCGTAACAGAGAAGCGGTACTCAGAAACATACTCCTCCGGTGAATCAAAAGTAAAATTCCCACCGGCATCAGTGTAAGTTCGGGCGATCTCTTCAAATCCCGCGTTATATACTCCGCTGCTGATCTTTTTGGCTGAAAAAACCACCAGCGCACCTTCAACATTTACAGCAGTATTGGGGTCATAGACATGGCCTGCTACCCTGATCTGATTTTTGTCTTTTCTGCATGCGGTGAGACTAAAAAACAGTGGCAGCAGAAAGATCATAAAAGTCATCAAACATATTTTTCTTGTCATGATCATCAAACGTGGGCGTTTCATCAGTTAAAAGTACAAAATTATTGGATACCATCCAGGTTCAAGCTGTAAAGAAATTCAGGCACCAGGCGCTTCTCATTCATGTTGTACGCGAGCCTGCCACCCAGAGCAAAAGGCGCAAGAAAGCGGAAGATATGGAGATCTGCATATAAGTCCAGTCCGCAGGCTGTGTATGTGGCGTTGTTCCCATCCCCATAGCCCCAGGCATGATCCATCCATGCGGACATATATAGTCTCTTCAGGTATACGACAGAGCCTGCATGCCAATCGGGATAAGCCAGGGGCAGTGTGTAATCGGCTGCCAGCACATGATAATTCCGATGGAGGAGTTCAGAGAAGGATCTCGGATGGGTGATCAGGTCGGAAAACATGTACTGAGCAGGATCTCTGTGTTGCCATGACCATGCAAATTGCAGGTTGTGGTGCTTCCCTATTCCCGGAAAAAAGAGTTTTGTTCTGACCGCGGCGACTGACCCAAGGTTCGCGCCGGAAAAGGGCGTATGCCTGTAGTTCAAAATCAGTAGTTGCCCCCAGCGCGGATAGATATCTTTTAGCCCGGAGATTACCTTGCTTTCCCAGAATAAACTGTAATCCATGCTCCGGAAATATCCCCTGAACGCATCCTGTGGGTAATCATTCATATCACCAATAAAGTAATAGGATGTGGCACATGATGGCTGCAACCACCGGACCCATTTCCCGGATGAGAGATTCAGTGGAATACGGATGGCAGCCCTGAAAGCTGTTTCTTTCCAGGATGCATGGAATTGATTTCCGGAGGTGTCGGTCCACGAGCTTTTTCGCGGACCATATTCAAAACGCAGGTCAATGATCGGGTACCATTGCCTGAAGCTGACATTCGCGTAATATTTCCCGGTTCCCTCCTGCAGGCTGTACTCCCAGCCCAGGGTGCTGATCAGGGTGGCCAGTTTATTCTGTGAACTGAGGGTCAGACCAGGCTTCACGGTAGCCGCATTGGGATCAACTGATATCGGGCCCCAGGAATGCGGGTTAAGAAGGTGAACGAATTTCCTGTAGGGCTTGCTTTTCAGCTGAACGACAGAATCAGGGAAGCTGACGATCCCTTTTTCCTGCGTTTCAAGTCCCTCAAATAAACGCTTCGGTCCGTGTGCTCCCATGTCGACAGGGATCCATGATGATGAATCCAGAACCATGGAAACCACCCTCCGCCCCCGGGCAGTGACCTCGGTGAAAAGAAGGGTATTGTGATCCGGGGATATATCGGGGTGATACGCGCCATACTTTACCGAACTAACCTGCCGTGCGGTACTGTCTCCTATGTCATACACATATATATTATCAACTCCGGAAAGTGATGATGAGAAAAACACGAGGTCCTTAAACATGCCTGGATGGCTGATCTCAGCCCGTACAGGCGGGAAGAGGGGACGGGCTTGTTGCAGGAAACGGTTGGTCATCATCAGTTGCTTTCCTTCGCCGCACAATGCGACGAATACGATTTGTTTCCCATCTTCGGACCATGCAGGGCTTATAATTTGCCCATCAGGAAACGGCATTTCCAGCAGGCGTTTGCCGTTTTCTGCATCGAGAATCACCAGGCGGCATTGGTTCTGCAGGTCGGTTTCTACTGCGACGATTTCGGAGGCGTCAGGACTCAGCGCAGGGGCAGCGAGCCTGCTTCTGCTGCTCAGCTTAATTTTTTTCCTTTTTTCAAGGTCGTAGCGGTAAATGACTGAGTAATTCCTGTTTTCCCATCTGGGGTCGTAGGCCAGCTCGGCCCAAACGATGCTGTTCCCCGCCGCGGAGAGGGAGAATTGGCTGTAATAACCCGGAACTGTAATCTTGTCGACCGAACCGTCAGTATTGATTCTGACGATCCTTCTGATGTCGTCAACACCACTTTTCATTGTAATAATACTGCCATTTTCAAGCATCGCCGGAAACTCATACCTGCAATAATGCTTTTCCCCGGGACTCATCACCGTGACGGGCTTATGTGTTGTTTGATCTCTCTCTGACCGCCATATGCTGTCGAGCTGAGACATGGCGGATTTATACAACTTAACTTTAGATCCTGCACCGGATCGCCTGATGCCATTATTAAAAGGGGTGATCATCACCGGACAGCCTGCCACACGATTTAAGGCCGTATCGCCTATCTTACTGCCATATGTTCTGCGTGCCATGGTCAGAATATGATAACCCAGAACGTAATGATCAGGTACGAAATCACGGTAGGAACCGAAGACCGCTTTATCATAGGAGAATGGCCCGTTTTCCAGCAGTCCTGCCCTGAGATCTGCATCAAACGAGGGCAGCCTGCCTCTGCCGGCCTCACTCAGGAGGGTCTCGGTGAGGGTTGCATCCCCTTCGATAAACCAGAAGGGGACGAAGGTTCCCATGATTCCGGCAGTGATCTGTTCACCAAAGATCCAGTAAAGCACCCTTGAGAACTTCCGGTCCACTGCTTTAAACTGGACCACGTGCCGGTATTCATGCAGGGCAAGCTGTTCAATCCAGTCTTGTCCGTCATTGTCCTGCGGGGGGGTAGTAACCATTTCTATACGGCGAGGGGCGTACCCCACGTAGGCATTTGAAACGACGCTTCCCGGGTGCAGCACCACTGCAATTTTCCGGGGGTTTACCCCCAGGGAGTAGGAAACCGCTTCACGGGAAGCTTCGAGTGCCTGCAGGGTTTTCTGTGCGAGGGCTTCCGCGGTATCCGGATAGATTACTTTAAAGTGCGGGCTATCCAGTTGCCGCCATTTGTAGGATGCTGGGTCCTGACCACTGTCGTAGAACTGGGCAAGAGCTGCAGCAGGGATCAGAATAAGGCAAAAAAGAAAAAAGGAGCGCATCGGCCTCACAACATTTGAATGCGAATATAGTCAAAGAGCAGCGAATGCCGGTGGCATAAATGGAAAGAGCCGGCCCATGAGCCGGCCCCGTTTGCTTTCATCATGGCTAAATGCTGAAATAAGATCTCAGAATCCCGACGCCATCCTCCGGGTTTGTGAGGTTAAGCGGCATTACGGGTTGAGGATTTCCTTTGGCTACCATCGCACTGAAACTTTCAGGGGACAGAATGCCCATTTCACCCTGACGGGTCACCACCCAAAACAGAACAGGGGTGTTCTCAAGGTATGCAAAAGCATCACTTCCTGCAAAGGTGAAAAGAATATTCCTGGTTCTGTCGGCCAGATAAACCCATGCAACATCAAGCGGTTTTCCGGCGAGGTCTGTAAAAAACGGTTTGATCAACGGTTGGTCAGGAATGGGGATCAGGTTTGCTGCCTGATAGATCCCCAACTCACTGATCTCAAATTTCCGCTTGCCCAGTGGTTCAAGGGATGCGTAATCGATACGATCGACCAGGTTGAGGGCATCGGCCACACGTTCATCATTCCTTCCTGATGGATCAAAGGGCGTATTTTGTCTGACTGATTTCCGATATTCTTCTTCCGCCTCCTGTTTTTTCACCTGATAGACCTGCATAGCCTGTTCATAATCCTTATTGCTGAAAACCGGATACACCATGAAGGTAACCGAAGAGTCCCGCCCTTCCAGGGTCAGTAAATACTGGTCGGCCCGGTCTGAGGATTTGAGGGAGGCCCCTTTCCAGGATACCCCGTTGAGTTTATCATCGTAAGCCTTGTAGGATTCATTCACCTCGAACATCACACCTTTATAATCAGCCAGCTCGGGGAAACGCGAAAGGTCAACGATCAGATTGAGGATATCCTTACGCCTGTCAGCTTTTCGCGGCATCACAGGCAAACGGATGCTGTCTTTGGGAGCCAGGGTCGGTCGCTCTTCTTTACCCGCTGCAGAGGCTGAGGTCAGCAAACTGCTGCCGGTTCTCACCCATTCGTCATTGTCCGGGTCATAATAAAATGCAGACTGCTCACCGCCGAAAGCAGAATTCATCTCAACTGATATTTTTCTGTTCTCAGCAAGAAAGACTTCTTTTCCTTCGCTGAATGCAAGGATTTCAAACATCCCGCCCGATTCAAACTGGAATGCCTGACCTCCTTGCTTAAAATGCATGGGAATACCGCTCAGAAAAAAGTCCACCGGGTTATGAAACTCCCTGTACCGGAGTTCCACCTGCCCGCTGATTTTTTGCCCCTTACTGTCGACAAAGGCTGATGCAGGTATTTTTACAGAACTGCCTGTACCACAAATAAATGTCCCTCCGGATGCGGTATTAAGTTCAAATACTTCAGTTTCGGGTACATAATTCCTGAGCGGAGGAACAACTTTTTCCTGTAATACATTAAAGTTTTGGCTGACAATTAGTTCATCCCCGTCATTTCCTGGCTCTGCCGGGCCGCCCATATAGGTGAGACCAATGTATAGCAGGATACAGGCGCTTAATACAGCAGCAGCAGAGGTCAGGATGATGATGCGTTTTCGCCTGATCATGGCAGGTTTCACCACACGATACGAGTGCATCAGTGCATCAAAGTCCTTGTGTCTGAGGATGTCATTGTCGCTAATCTTATTCGGTTCCATGGGTAGTGGTTTCTGCATAGCTGACAAATTATACCTTCATGCGTTTCTTTAGTTTCTGTATGATTCTGAACATTTTAACTTTAGCATTATTCTCGGTCATTTCCAGGATCTCACCGATTTCCTTAAAGGAGCGTTTTTCGAAATACCTCATTTCCACCATTTCAATCTCCGGTCGGGCCAGTTTTTTCATTGCTTCGCCGAGTTTCTTCAGCATGGTTTCATCCGGTGCTTCCTCCATTTCCGCGCTCAATTCACCCCAGTCGTTCCATTGCGCCTGGAAATTCCTTTCAGCTTTGTCTCTCCTGAATTCCTGGTTGATTTCATTCCTGGCGATCCGGTATAACCAGGAAGCAAAAGGGTAACCTTTATGACGATATGATTTAAGGTGCAACATCGCATTCAGAAAAACACGCGAGGTCACGTCTGCTGTTTGATCCTCATCCCCCAATCGCTGAAAAATAAACCTGAAAATTCTGATATAGTAACGATCATAAAGAACGGAGAACCTCGACATGTCTTCAACGGCAGCATCAATCTCCGCAGCTTCCAGATCAATTTCGGTCTGCGTATGATGATACTTCAGAGCCGTCGCGTACATATGCCCTGGTTCTTTTTTCTCCACTATAATACAGCTCAGGTTAAAAGTTACATGTGTAAAAATACGGATATTTCAGGAAATTCAATACCCCACCAGATTCTGGATCTGGCCGATGGTGCTGATTTTACCCGGCATCCGGTTTAGGGTTAGGATATACTCTTTATTCTGAATAAGAGCAATTTGCATAAAGTCGTCCTGTCCGATGGTTCCTATATCACCGTTTCGTATCTGGGCGATAATCGCATAGCGTGCACCAGGATTAAAGTACATCCTGATGTTTTTAAGACCGAGGCTGCCTTCAAATGTCCTGTACGATTTCTCCGTCAGATTAATGGCGATCACCTTTGTTACAATAACCATGGCTCCCTGGTCGTCCCTGAACATGGCGTAAACGCCTTTGGTGATGCTGGTGTCAGAACTCAGGGGACTGTTGTTTGCATTTGCATAAGCGTTGATTTGCAGGCTCCTTTCAAAGAGGCCGGCACCTGGTATTGCGTTTTTCAGCGCAGCAGGTTCATCGGCGATGACCCTATCGTAATACTCAAGCCATACCTTCATGCTCATCTTTTGCTCCTCAGGGCTCATATACACCCGACGGAAACCTTCCCAGGCACTGACCCTGGCGCGTTGAAGAGTCATGTCGTAGGCAGATTTGTCTTTAAGAAGCTTTTTATGAAACCGCTTTCTACGGCCATCAAGGGCCTTCATATACCGCTCAAAATAATATGCGTAGGACTCCTGGGCCTTCTCGAGTGACACCAGCTGGCTGCGGTTTCTCAGATAGGCTTTGATCTGGGTGAATCCATGACGGTCTTTAAGTTCAATGATGAAGTTCTTTTCCTTTTCGTTGTAGAAGACCCTGACATCCATCCAATACCTGTAACCATTAATATTTTTAATGTACTTGCTTTTAAACTGGTTCAGGCTGAGATCGCCCTGGTACACCCATTTCATCCCCAGAAAGGCAAGAAGTTCCGGGTTGTTCTTGGTGATCCAGGGGTCGGCCATGGGCACACCCTTCTTTTTGTAGTCAAGGTGGAAGTCAAACCATATTTCGCCTTTAGCTCCGCCTTTGAAAAGGTAAAGGCGGATATTGTTATAATCTCTCCATGGTTGGATTTTCCATACATTAGAGTAGGTTACATCGAGATAGCGTTCCTCGAAAAGCAAAGAATCAAAAGTATTTTTCAGGTTGGGATGTTCGAAGACTCCCGCATAATGAAGGTAGGCATCGGAAAGGGCATGGAAACTGCCACCGTCAATAATAATGTTATTGTATTCAACCTCTGTTGTATCCATCCACATCAGGCTGTCGGCCCCGGAGAAATCCACCATGTCATCATTTCTGTCGACGGTATCGGGAACCTCCACAATTTCGGCCCGGGGAAAAATCCTGGAGAGCTTTTCCTTGTCCTTGGATGAAAGACAGACATCTACAGACAAATATTTTATATTCAAGCCCTTGAGTTTTTCCAGTGATTTGACCGGATTGATAAAAACGTTTTTCTCAATGTTCAGCACTTCCAGGCTGTCGAGTTCCCCCATCTGCTTTGGCAGGTCGGTAAGCTGATTATCGCTCAGGTCAAGAATTTCCAGATTCTTTAACAGGTTAATATTTTCGGGAAGGTCAACGATCTGATTCACAGGTATGGCCAGTTCCTTCAGCTTGGGAAGGTGGCAGATCACAAGAATTGATTTTTCAACTTCAAAGGTTTCATTGTTCCGGATAACCAGTCTATCGATTCCCTGGGCCAGAAGCAGGGTTTTGGGCATGACTTTCAGGCCGTTGTTATCCAGAACAAGCTCAGAAAAGGCTGGCAGGGTGGCCAGTTTTCTGAAAAGGCCGGTAAAGTTCAGTCCGGGACTCTGAGCAATGGTCACCGACTCAAGATTCTTCAGGTAGCTGAGATCTTTTGCAAAGTAATCTTTATCAAGGTTATAGATCTCAATCCGTCGTAACTCCGGGAAATCGTCGAGGCTGTTGAGGAAAGTGGCACAGTCATCGTTTCTGCAGTCGATAAAAAGACATTGAACATCATTGTGCTTAGCCACGGCCTCATCCGGAAGCAGGCAGTCCTGATCCTGAGCCTGCATGCTGAGCGACAGCAGGGCGAAGGCTATTACAGCAATCCGGCGGGGCATAAGGGGTTTTAGGTAAATAACGATATTTTTTTCATGATGTTATTGTCAAATCAAGAAAGCCTGAGTTCAGTTTTTCCGTGATAAAAATAATTGAATATTCCATTGTAGCCTTCATCCGGATTAAATCGCGTTGAAAGGAAAAAAGCGCAGGCCTCAGACTAAAGCTGGCTCAGGGGCGTTAGAGTATGTTGGTCTATAAAAAGAAAAATCTATCTTTGTGCAAATTCTTAAACCATAGGGTATATGAAAAGGATCTTCGTTTGTGTTATCATGGTCTTGATATCTGTTCAGCTTTTCGCGCAGAAAGATGAGGATGAAAGAAAGCCTCCGCGGACTTCTCCGTTGGCCAGGCTTGACCAGGCTGACCGGATTATGGTGGATGTTTTTACAGACATCTGGATGAACGCGCCGGATGACAGTGTGATGTCGATTAAAACAATCAACCGCGGGGCCAGTACCAGCATTTTACGGGATTTCCCGCTGGGTCGCAGCAACTTTAGTTTTGCAGTGGGTCTGGGGATCGCCTGTCATAATCTTTACAGTGATGCCTGGCCGGTCCGCGAGAGTTTCCGTGACACCACTAATCTACCCTTTGGATATTCATTTACTGACAAGACGGTCTTCGTAAAACTCCCGGATACGGCCAGCGGACTTGATGTCGGCTTTAAGAACAACAAACTGACGAATGTATACCTGGATCTGCCCATTGAATTCCGTTTCAGGACCAAAAATGAAGGTCAGAAGTTCAAATTCGCCCTGGGTTTCAAGGTTGGGGTACTGCTTAGCAGTCATACCAAGTACCGCGGTGATGATGTTTTATATGATTACGCCAGCCGCAGCTGGGGTGTCAGGTCGGATCTGACGGTGAAGCATAAGGAGTACAAAGTTCCCAATCTGGAGTATTACCGCATGGGGCCTACCATCAGAGTAGGCTGGGGCTGGGTGAATATTTCTGCTTATTATTCCCTCACGAAGCTTTTTAAGAAAAACAAATTTATTGGCCCGGAAATGTATCCCATTTCAGTGGGGCTGACGATTACTCCGCCGATCTGAGAAGGGGGTGGCGTAGCCACCGACATCAGAATGACACCAGAAAAGGTTCCGGAGCCCTCCGCTCCCGAACCTTTTTCTTTTTGTTCAGATCATTATTCAGGGGTCTTGAGTTCACTCCGGAATCATCTGAAAGTTCAGTGTTTCATTGCTTTACTTTTGTCGCGCCAAATTAACAAAAGCGCTTTTTTCTCGCCCCGAGGCAATTTTCACGCTGGGCTGCGCCCGCGTGAAACCGCCGACAGCTTACACTCCCGTCCCACAGGCCACTGCCGCGTGCAGCAAGACAGGCTGAATCGCTTTCGCTCTGCTTCCCCGCATGCAAATGAATCACACTATGCATCTGCGGCAGTCTTTCCCTTCGTTTCAGCTGCGGCTATTGCTATGGGCTCGAAAACCTTGCTGCTTCGCAGCAATTGGAAAACCTCCGTAGTTGAGGACATGCAAGAGGATCCTGATTTAAAGTATTTTGGTTTTGCAGAC
>CALGYY010000123.1 GCA_937934705.1 uncultured Bacteroidota bacterium | reverse complement strand
CGGAATCCCGGCCTTGCCGAAATTCAGGATCACTTCATATCGTGCCAGCCTGACGTAGCCAATGGTGCGGCGCGCCAGTGATCCGTAGGGACGCTCCCTCACTTCACGGGCATCGATCACCAATCCGCCCTTGAAGCGTCCCAGCCGGAAAATGGGAAAGGTCCTCAGCTTGCGCAGCTGGGGATAGGTCACATCGCGGCGCAGAAATACATATGCGTTTCCGCTTTCAGCAAAGCGTTTCCGGGCCCGCGTCAGCCGATCCAGAAAGTAAGATGAGGGTTCCCCGAAAAGCCGCCCCATACAGATGGCCAGGGAGTCCACATCCCGGAAAAAAATACTATCGGGGACCACTTTGGGATTGATATCCATTCCGATGTCGAAGATCTTCGAACTCGTTGCCAGCAGACTTCCGCCTTCTCCGTAAATGTTGCCTCTTTTGGCCTCCACATTCTCGTATCTCAGGATCAGGCTCTCTGCCTGCTGCTCCCAATAGGATCCCTGAACCCACTGTATGTAGGCGATCTTCCCAATGATCAGCACACCAAAGATGAGCACCATCACATACACCAGGTATGCCCGCATCAGTATTGATTTGCGCGGATCACTGCCCATCTTCAGTCTCCTTCTTTTTTTCTTCAACAAATATTTTCACCGGCGGGATCAGGGATTCCTTCACCCCTGTCGTGTCGAGACGGGCGGCCAGTTCCGACTGCCGGCTGCACATCATGAGTTCCGACTTGGTTGACAGGTACTCACTTTCCTGCTCTTTGATTTCCTTGCGTATCCGTATGGTCTGACGAATGGTTTTCTCCGCATAATACGAATTGGCTATATATGCAATACATATTCCTGTAAGAAAAAGAAAATACGGCACCAGCCGCACCACCACTTCACGGGTCAGGATGGAGCCATCCAGTACACTTCGCAAGGCTTTCCCCACGCGGGATTCGCCCCTGCTCTTCCGGCGCTTCTTTTTGCCTTTGCTTTCCTCCGGTGGTGTTCTGAATTCGTTCTTCATTTCAGATCTTCTCCGCTATTCTGAGTTTCGCACTGCGTGCTCTCGGGTTCTCGCCGATTTCCGCTTCATCAGGGAGCACGGCCTTTCGGGTCACCAGAATGAAAGGGCTGCTGAGCTTCCCGTAGATCGGGTCTTTTTCTTCTATTCCGGCGGTATTCCCGGTTTTCATAAAGTTCTTGACCAGCCGGTCTTCCAGCGAATGATACGAGATCACCACCAGTCTCCCGCCCGGACGAAGTACCTGAAGACTTTGTTCAAGCAATGATTTCAATGCATCCAGCTCGCCATTGACTTCGATCCGAAGGGCCTGAAAAACCCTGGCCAGGAACTTCTGTTCCTGACGCGGCGGGATCAGGTGCTGTATGGCCTCCTTCAGATCATCGGTCGTTTCAATGGGTTTCTGTGTCCGGAAAAGGATCAATGCATCAGCAATGCGTCCGGCCTGGTCAAGCTCACCGTACGATCTGAAAATTGAGGCGAGCTCCTCAAAGGAAGCCGTGCTGACCACATGAGCAGCGGTTTTCTTCTTCCTCCGGTCCATCCGCATATCCAGTTCCGCGCTGAAGCGAGTGGAAAAGCCGCGCTCCCCCTGGTCGAACTGGTGCGAAGATACCCCAAGGTCGGCCAGGATACCATCCACAGGCAGGGCTCCGTAGTATTTCAGGTAATTCTTCAGAAAGCGGAAATTGTGGCGGACCAGAAGAAGACGCGGATCATCCGTCATTACAGAAGCCGCATCCCCGTCACGGTCAAAAGCAAGAAGGCGACCTTTCTTTCCGAGTAGCGCAAGTATGGCCGAAGAATGACCTCCTCCTCCGTAGGTAACATCCACGTAGGTGCCGTCTTCCCTCACCGACAAGCCGGCCACACTGGCCTTCAGCAAAACAGGATTATGATATGAGACCATCGCCCTTTGCCTCTTTTTTGCTCATGACATCTTCCGCGCGGACGGCGAAATCTTCCGGCTCATCGTTCAGCAAACTGTAGTAACGTTTACGGTCCCAGATCTCTATCCAGCGCGAAAATGCACACAGGACGATCTCCTTGCTGATCGAAGCGTAGCCGAGCAAAGGTTTGGGCAATAACAGGCGTTTGTTGGCGTCTGCCGCCAACTCTGAAGCACCGCGGTAGAAATAACGGATGAACTCGCGGTTCTTCTTCACATACATGTTCAGCTGGTTGATCTCATCACTGATCTTCTTCCACTCAGCCGAAGAATACAACACCAGGCACGGCTCAAAACCCCTGTTGACTACAAACTGCAAAGGTGCATCCGCAGGCATCTGCCTGATCAGTCCGGCAGGAAAGAGAAACCTCCCTTTACTGTCCAGATTGCACTCGAATTCACCTACCAGATTCAACATTCCGAAGCGGATTTTTAGCCGGTAAAATTACAATATAATTAACACATTTTACCACTTATTCCCACTAAGGTTACACTTTTTGTTAACTTTTTTACCACTTTCGGCCTTTTATCCTGTTATTCTGAGCTTTAGGGTCGTTAAAATGTTGATAAGTCAAGCCTTGGCAGTGTGGTTTCCAGGGTTTTCTGACTGCAGCACTTTTTACGTATTTTTGTTGGGTGCAAGTCATTCCTTTTAACCGGCCGTTTGTGGGGCATCAGCTCAGGGAAAAAGTCCGCCTGTGGGCCGATGGTGCTCCGGATGTTTTCTCCGGTCGCGAGGTGGAAGAGGCGGCAGCACGGATCAGTCAAATGTGCGGTGTAAGGGCGGTTTTTATGACGGGGACAGGAACCCAGGCCCTGGAGATTGCCGCTCTGCTGACTGAACTGAAACCGGGGGATGAGGTCATCATGCCTTCTTTCACTTTCGTCAGTACAGCCAATCCATTTGTGCTTCGGGGTGCAGTACCTGTATTCGCGGATATCCGTCCCGATACTTTATGTCTCGATCCTGCTTCGGTGGAGCAGGCCATTACCCCAAAGACACGGGCGTTGGTTCCGGTTCATTATGCCGGCCATGCAGCTGATATGACGACGCTCCTGCAGATCGCTGAAAAATACACACTGAGGATCATCGAAGATGCTGCTCATGGAATTGGCGCATCCTTCGGGGGTAAGGCTCTGGGCAGTATGGGTGACGCGGGGATTCTGAGTTTTGACCAGGGAAAGAACCTCCATTGCTTTAAAGGCGGAGCTCTTCTCCTCCGGAATGAGGAATGGATTGGACATGCAGCACATATCGTTGAAAAAGGAACAAACCGTATTTCATTTGAAAAAGGATTGAAAGATTTTTATACATGGATGGAGCCGGGCTGCAACGGGCAGAT
>CALGYY010000122.1 GCA_937934705.1 uncultured Bacteroidota bacterium | reverse complement strand
GATCCTCCATCAACTTCTGAACACCTGCTATCGCCAGCCAGGCTTTTCCCAGCATCCGGTTCAGTTCAGTGCGCGTGTCCTTGCTGATCTCGTTGAGAGTGTACACCGGTTCGCTTTCCAATACCGGGTATTTCTGCAACAGTGCTTCGGCCCGTTCCGAACCCGGTTCTACCAGCGTATATTGCGCCGTAAAATAGTTGAAGTCATCGCTGTTCATAAACAGCTTCATTTTCTCGACCGTGGAACCCCGCACAGCCTGAGGAACCGCATCCTCCACGCCACCCTGCTGGATGCCCACGTTGACAATTTTGGACAGGTAATCCGGCAGCGCCAGATCAAAATTGGCCTGCGCAAACAGCAGTACCACTGCCGCAAGGATCATCAACCGGTAAGGCTTTAGATACCTGATCAAACGCAGCATTTTTAAAATTCCCTCGTTTCTTCCTGTGTCTGTTCTTTTCTTTCACTTTGATCAACTTTTTCAATGATCAATTTCAAAACTTCGTAAACCTTTTGAGCTTCGTCGTCGCTCATTTCATCCATCACATTCAAAATCGATTGCCGTACTGCACCGTGAACTTCATCGACCATCTGCCGGCCCTCGGGTGTAAGATCGATCACCTTGGCGCGTCGATCTGTCGGCGCTTCACTGCGCAGCACCAGTCCCTGCTGGACCAATTTTTCCAGCATCTGACTGACCGCCGCGCTGCTGATGGCCATTTCGCAGCCAATCTGGGATACGCCGCTGGGCCCCTGCCGATGGAGACGAAACAGGGTGCCCATTTGAGACATTGACAGGTTATTCCTGCGGGCAAAGGTGATATTGTTCCGCATGGAATATCCGCGAAATTTGTTCAACATCTCGACTAAAAGATCGACCAGAATTTCTTTGTTCATTTGCTTAAGTCCTTGAAACTAATAAGCCCTCTTAATTAAACGAATGGCATTATATGCTCAGGTTGCGGGCTCGTCAAGGTGTCAATATACGAGATGCAAACATTTTGTTCCATACAGCCTTTGTGATAACATGCAAGAGAGAGGTGATTATGGAAAATGTTCGTGATGAAAATGTCGATTTCCGTGTGCTGGTCAGAGTACCCATCGAAAAGGTATTTCGTGCGCTGGCGACGGCTGAAGGATTGAACGAATGGTTCACCACCGGAACCGAACTGGAGCCCCAACCGGGTGGCAAAATCATTTTCCGCTTCAAAAACCACGGGGTCGATGACTACACCGGTGAGTATCCCGGCAAGGTGCTTGAATACGATCCGCCCAGTCGCTATGTGTATCAGTGGGAAGCCGATTCGCGCGGTTACTTTACCACCACCATCTTCAGCTTTACCTCAGTCACCGACGGTACGCTGGTGCGCGTTCATGAAGACGGCTATAAAAACGATGATGATGGGATGAAGGATCTGCTGAACCGGGTTGCCGGCTGGGCCAGTGTGCTGACCGAGATGAAGTTTTATCTGGAACACGGCATCCGCTATTAGGTGTTGGGAATGGTCATCGACTCTGTCCAACCCCTCACTCGTTCACAAATCAATCTGGCCTGTCAGGCGGTATGGGGTAGTTCCTGTACTCATATTT
>CALGYY010000121.1 GCA_937934705.1 uncultured Bacteroidota bacterium | reverse complement strand
AAGAGTGCATTACAATGAAATTGAAAGCAAACCTGAAAAACTCACCGAAGGGAATTGGATTGACAAGCCTTATGATGATCTCGCACCGGTAGCATGGTATAAATACTGGGAGGACTCTGCAGGACAAATTGTTAAAGTACAGAAATCAACGGGAGAGGAAGGATATTCAAGTATTGAGAGATACTACTACCATCATGGCCAATTGTTTTTTTACTACTCAGAAAACGCTGAACCTGAGTATTCGGATGGAGCCACTTTCTATAATATGGATGAAGCCCGGGTTTATTTTTTTGATAACCAGATTTTTGAGTATCTGTATAAAACGAAAGATGCATTTGACCTTCGCGATATGTCACAAATACCAAACAAAAAAGCTCAGTGGGATACCAAAATACAAGTGGAAATTTTAAAAGCCTCAAATGACATTATTGAAGTCATCACCAGCGAGGAATAGAGCTTTGGTCCGCTAATCCTATCAGCCGACACCTTCATCTTTTCTGCTGAAGCGAAAAGGTTCCCCGTTTTGGTCCAGGCTGAATGCAGCCCGGCTTCTTTACTTCTTTCCCGGACAGCAGGAAAAACGGCCTGTTAAAAAAATCACAAAAAAATGACTGTTCTTTCAAAAAATGTAAATTTGGACGCTGTAAGGGCGTTTAACCAAATAATTTTTTACACATGGAAGAGCAAGGAATTAACTATTACACTGAGGCTGCCAAAAGGTCCATGAAATGGCACCAGGAACAGGTGGCCAGAATGAAGAAATGTCGTTTCGACACCATCGCTGTGCATGGCGTTTACTCCATGCAGGAAGCCCTCGATTTCAATCAGGGTTCGATCATTGAGCCCATTTATATGTCGTCATCCCAGGCTTACCGGGATTCTGATGAAATGGAAGCTGCACTGGGATACATGATTCCCACGTGGTGTTACTCACGTATAGGGAACCCCAGCATGTACTATTTTGAAGGTGCTATGGCCCTGATGGAAGGTTATGGGGCGGATATAGAAACATCCTGCTGCGCCACTTCTTCGGGTATGGCTGCCATTGCCAGTGCCGTGGAGCCCTTTCTGGCCGTGGACCCCAAACATCCCAACGAAAAAATGAATTTCGTGGCCACCTGCCAGGTTTACGGCGGAACCTTTCAGCAGTTTGCCGTCCGCAAAGACCAGGAGCGTAACATTGAGTGGAGAAAGGTGATCAATTCAAATGACATGGATGAATGGGCCTCGAAAATTGATAAGAACACGCGCTTTCTCTACGGCGAAATGCCGAGCAACCCTTCCCAGGCATTTTTCGATCTGAAGAAGATTATCGAACTGGGGCACGCACATGGGATACCTGTGATTATCGACTCAACAGTAGCCAGTCCTGCCCTTCTGCGTCCCCTGACGCTCGGTGCCGATATTGTCGTTCAATCTGCAACTAAAACACTTACATCAAGCGGATTTGCTATCTCAGGCGCGTTAATCGCCCGCAATAACCTGGTCTCGCGTTTTGGTTCCGATGAGATGAAGGCTAACTTTGGTTTTTACATCAAGGCCCTGCCCAACCGCGATAATGGTCCCAACATTTCACCCATGAATGCCATGATGACCCTGAACGACATGCGGACCCTGCGCTCCAAAATGGATATGTTCAGCCGCAACACCATGGCGGTTGCCAAATACCTTGAGAATCACAAGCATATTCAGCAGGTGGATTACCTCGGACTGGAATCCCATCCACTGCACAAACTGGCTTCCGAATACCTCTGGCTGGTGGATGCTGAGCATGATGAGCTTTACAAAAAGCCGGTGAACCGTTACGGTCACCTTATGTCGTTCCACGTAAAAGGTGATGCGAAACAGACGCGTGATGTTTTCGATGCTTTCCAGAGAATCTGGCGGGCAACGGATCTTGGACGCATTAAGTCGGTAGCAACCATCCCGGCGATTTCAACTCACTCACAGCAGGGCGAAGAAGGCCGCAAGATTGCAGGTATTCCCTCAAATCTCATTCGCCTGTGCGTTGGCGGTGAACATCCCGACGATGTAATTGCCGATCTCGATCAGGCCCTTTCTGTTCTCGACGGTAAAAAGATATTTGTATCCGCTCCCGAATTCTCGGCAGGGGGTGCAAGCTCGGCCAGTCTCAGGAAAAAGAAGTAAGTAAACCCATACATTCATCAATAATCAAAAAATTATGACTCAGAAAATAGCATTGATCGGTTTTGGTACTGTCGGACAGGGGATCGCTGAAATTCTCCTGAGCAAAAAGGACTACCTTAAAAAGCAATATGGATTCGATTACAGCATTGTTGCCGTGGCTGATTTTGCCTATGGCAATGCTTACAATCCCGATGGTCTGAATATTCCCAAAATGCTCGAGGAAGCCAAGGCCAAACAGAAATTCACACAGGATGTTTCGGCGCTCGACACCCTGAGCCTGATCAGGAATTGCAATGCAACAGCCGTTTGCGAACTGACCTATACCGACCTGCAGACCGGAGGACCGGCCATTGACCATGTGCATGCTGCTCTGGAGAGCGGAAAACATGTCGTTACCTCCAACAAAGGACCCGCGGCGCTGAAGTATGCGGAGTTTAAGAAACTTGCAGATTCAAAGGGGGTGAAGTTTCTGATTGAGGGGACGGTTTGCGCGGGAACACCGATTATCAACCTGACCCGTGGTCCGCTCGCCGGTTGCGAAATCACCAAAATCCGTGGTATTCTGAACGGAACCACCAACTATATGCTCACCGAGATGGAAAAGGGAATGGACTATGCAGCTGTTCTCAAAGTGGCACAGGAACTGGGATACGCGGAAGCGGATCCGACGGGTGATGTGGAAGGACATGATGCAAGAGGAAAAGTCTGTATCCTTGTCAATATCGTGATGGGAATTCCGATGACCATCGATAAGATCAGTTGTAAAGGCATTACACAGATCAGTCCTGAAGATATGGCAAAAGCCAAAGCAGAAGGCTGTCGCTGGAAGCTGATCGGAAGCATCGAAAAGAAAGAAGACGGTAGTGTGCTGGCAAGTGTAGCTCCGGAGATGGTTCCGCTGACCCACCCGCTGGCCGGTGTAATGGGCGCCACCAATGCCCTCACCTTTACCACGGACCTGATGGGTGACGTGACCATCGTTGGTGCAGGTGCAGGAAGGATGCAGACGGGATTTGCTATACTGACGGATTTACTCTCTATATAAAAGATTAACTAAAAGTCTTTTTTAATAGTCCCTGGCAAAAGTATCGGGGTATTGGGGTATCGGGGTATCGGGGTATCGGAGCATTGGAACATTTAAGTGTATGACTTGATATGGGTTCATTTGCAAAATCTTTCAAGGATCTGGATGTTTATACCAATGCAATGGAAATATTCCAGTTAACGAAAGGTTTTCCCAAAGAAGAAACATACAGCCTGACCGACCAGATCAGAAGATCCAGCAGATCCGTTTGTGCAAACATTGGAGAAGCATGGAGAAAAAGACGTTATAAAGCGGCTTTCATTGCCAAACTCAGCGATATTGAAGCTGAAGCGACAGAAACACAAGTTTGGATTGAAATCGCCACAAGATGCGGTTATATAGAAAAATCCAGATCGAAAGAACTGGATGAGCGATATGAAAAAATCATCAGTCAGATCGTCAGCATGCTTAAGAATGCCGATAGTTGGTTAATCAAGTAAAACTTTGTTAGCACGACACCGATACCCCGTTACACCGAAACACCGATACATTTAAATACATTTACTAATAATATCATCTATATGTCATACACAGGAAAATGCATCTGGGTCGATCTAACGAAAGGCACATGTGAGATCAAAGCAAGCGAAAAGGACCTTCAGCAAAGATTCATCGGCGCGAAAGGTATGGGCTTCGCACTCTTGGAGAAATACGCCCCCTCTCCTGACCCCCTGGGTCCTGAAAATCCGCTGATTTTCATAAACGGGCCTTTTACGGGGACTAAAGTTCAGACCTCAGCCAGAACTACAGCGGTGACTCGCTCACCACTTACAGGTTCCGCACAGGATTGTCACTGCGGCGGAAGTTTCGGGCCGAGGTTAAAATATGCAGGATACGATTATATTTTTATTACGGGGAAATCGGCTAAACCTGTTTACCTCTATATTAACGAGGGTCAGGTCAGCATAATGGATGCATCCGCTCTCTGGGGTAAAGGGATCTATGCCACTGATGATGCGCTGAAGCAACAGCATGCCGGTCATGACCCCCGCGTTGCAGCCATCGGACCGGCAGGAGAGAAGCTTTCATTTATGGCCTGTATCGGGGTTGACAAACACCGTCAGTACGGGCGTGGCGGAATAGGTGCGGTGATGGGTTCCAAAATGCTGAAAGCAGTTGTGGTCGACGGGAACATCGCTCCTGTTTACGCGGATGAGGCAAAATTCAAAGAAATGAACCTCGCTTACACCAAGGAGGTTCTGGCACTGCCCGGTATTAAATTCCGCAGACAGAAAGGCACTATGAAATGTGTACGAGGGTGTAATGACAACGAAATGCTGCCCGTACACAACTTTCAGCAGGTGCAATCACCCGACTTCGAAAAAATAAGTTCTGAAACCTGTCGCCAGGAGCTGAACTGGGAAGATACGGGCTGTTTCAACTGCTCCATCCGTTGCAGCAAATGGGCGAGGTGGGACGGACATGAGATCGAAGGTCCGGAATACGAGACCACGGCATTTCTGGGTTCGATGTGCGATATTTACAACATCAAAGATGTGGCCTGGGCCAACGACCTTTGCAACGATCTTGGTTTCGACACCATCAGTTGCGGCAGTACCATAGCCTTTGCCATGGAGTGCTATGAAAAAGGTCTGGTCGATCAATGGGATGGCTTATCGCTTACCTGGGGTAACTCCGGGGCCCAGCGCAGCCTGATCCAAATGATGGCGGAACGTAAGGGCGTGGGTGACCTCTTCACCAATGGTACGCGGGCGGCTGCAAAAAAGATTGGCAAGGGCAGTGAAGCCTTTGCCGGCAATGTGTTCGGAATGGAGCTTTCGGGCATCAACCCTATGGGATCACTGACCATGGGTGTGGCCATGTCAGTCGCAGACTTTTCAAGCCATACCCGCTTGTGGATTGCTGAGCAGGAGATGGGCCCCGATTTTAAAACAGAAGACATTGTGCCGACGGTTGCCGATGGGATTGACACGACCAATGTCAGGAACAGTCTCGTTATTTGCGATTTCCTGCCGCTCTCACTCGATAAGCTTGCTGAACTGCTCAATGCGGTGACCGGAAGTCAGTATACCGGAAAAGACCTGAGTCGTATCGGAACTGCAATTACCCACATGGCACGCAGGTACAATCTCCGCAACGGAAGAACTGCAGAGGATGACATTCTGCCCGATCGTTTTTTCACAGAGCCCAGCCTGGCCGGTTTCATGCGTGGCAAAATCATCGACAAGACCTATTTCCGGGGATTTGTGAGTGATTATTACAAGCTAAGGAATTGGAACCAGCAGGGAGAAGTGACACCTGATACAATCAGTGAATTTCAACTGGACTAAAAGCATTCATTAATTGAAATACAACAGCCGTTATCCCTCATCGGGATTACGGCTGTTTGATTGATGAAAAAGGAAAAAGCTCCGGACATATTTAAGTTCCTGGCCAATATGGATCACCGCTTATTGGACAAGGTGTTCCACGAGGCACATGAATCCGTGTTTATGAGCTTTGATTGCCTCGCGTGCGCCAACTGCTGTAAGAGCATACCACCGCTTATCCGTGAGGCTGACATCAAAAGGATAGCATCACGACTGAGGATGAAGCCATCGGTGTTCACTGAAAAATTCATCCGATATGATGCCGACGGGGATATGGTCTTTAATACAAGCCCCTGCCCTTTCCTTCAGTCAGACAATAGATGCAGCATTTACGAATTCAGACCGCTGGCATGTGCTGAATACCCGCATACCGACCGGCCGCGTATGTACCAGGTGCTGGACCTGACCGCCCGGAATGCAAATATTTGCCCGGCAGTACGTGATATCCTGCGGAATCTCGACAAAAATACTAAGCTGAAGTAATCAGGCTCTGGCCGCGTAGTAATCCTGTAAGCGCATGGCCAGGATATTCACCAGGTTCTGAAGGGGACGGCCTGCCATCATCGCGATCATCACCGGGAGGTCCGCATCAATCCTGATCTGAACTTCTGTTTCATTTTCCCCCAGCGCCTTCATCTCGCAAATCAGGTTAAAACGGATAGGTAAAGGTTTCCCGGCAGATGGGACAATCACGATCTTCGACTCAGGAATACGCTCGCTCATGCTCAGCCCCAGCTCTCCCATTCCACTGACCGTAAAAGAGCATTCATCTTCCGTTGATTTCCAGTTGGAGACCTGTTCCTTCGGCATCAGTTCCTCAAAATTATTGAAGTTCCCCAGAAACTGAAACACTTCTGTATTTGATGCCTTCACAGGCGTTAACGGACTTTTGTATTCTGACATCCGTGCTTAATTTTTCGACTTTCAGACTTTTTGACTTTCGACTTTAGGACACTACTTCCCCCACTTATCCGGGGCTTCCCTCCATTTCGACAACAGCTCGATATCCTTCTTCTGCACAAATCCTTCTTCAACAGCCTTCTGTAACAAGGTACTGTAATCAGAAAGCGTCACCAGCGGGCACTTCGCCTTCTTAAAAGCATCTTCAGCCACCTTAAATCCGTAGGAAAAGACTGCCACCATGCCCACCACTGTACAACCTGCATTCCTCAGGGCTTCCACAGCCTTCAGTGAGGATCCTCCCGTTGAGATCAGGTCTTCACAAACCACCACAGACTGACCGCTTTCGACAACACCTTCGATCAGGTTCTCCAGGCCATGGTCTTTGCTTGAGGAGCGGACATAGGCAAAACCCACTCCCAGTTCCTGGGCTACCAGGGCACCGTTGGCAATCCCACCGGTAGCCACCCCTGCGATAACATTCGGTTTCCCGAACTGGTCAAGGATCGTTTCAGTGAATTGCTGGCAGATATAGGTCCGGATCTTAGGGTATGAAAGGGTTTTGCGGTTATCGCAATAAATCGGGGATTTCCATCCGCTGGCCCATGTAAAAGGTTGCGCGGGATTCAATTTAATTGCTTTTATTTGCAATAAATACTCCGCTGTCTTTAATGCTGCTTCTTCATTTATAATCATAGCACCAGATGCATAAGATTTTTATCAATGAGAAATCCGTTCACTTCATAGAAAAAACGGAAGACTTTATCCCTGCCGAAGGACATGTATTGCTGGAATCCCTCGAAAAAGAACCTTTGCTTACAGCAGTGAGCCTTTTCGAGCAGGATCCCGGGCAAAAATGCCTGTTCGTGGCCGGCAAAGATACAGAAAAATCAT
>CALGYY010000120.1 GCA_937934705.1 uncultured Bacteroidota bacterium | reverse complement strand
GGAAGCCACTTATCAAAAATATGCAGACACATTGTCTTTGTGCCTCTTCAATCTCTTTCATGATGGTAATAAAAAGGAGACCTACCGGAAACTCCTTGATCAGAGTTATATCGCTCAAAAGCCGGTCAGGAGGCAGATCAACAGCCGTCAGCTCGAAAGGCTGCAAAAGTTTCCACTGGTGGAAGATATGGACGAAAGCAATGGGTTGACCGTCAAAAAACTCGAAGAAGAGTATAAGATCGGACTGGAAGGCTCATTTGATAAGCTGCTCTGCGGGCGCGATGGCACCAGACTCGTTCAGAAAATGGGAGCCGGAGCCTGGAAGGTAGTCAGTGATGAAAACCTGGTTGAACCCATGAACGGACTGGATATCCACACATCCATTGATGTTAACCTGCAGGATGTGGCAGAGAATGCCCTTCGGAAATCTCTGGATTCGACCAATGCCCAGTGGGGATGCTGCGTACTCATGGAAGTAAAGACAGGACTGATCAAGGCCATTGCAAATCTGGAAGCTGATCCTGACGGGCAGTATTATGAAAAGCTCAACAATGCCATCCGCCAACCCATTGAACCCGGATCGACCTTTAAACTGGCCGCGGCGATCGCAGTCCTCGAGAAGGGAAAATTTGATACAGCTACCGTGGTTCCGACCGGCAACGGCAGGGTAGGGTACCGCATCGTGAACGATGCTTACCCGCATGGTTATGGTTATGTGAGTTTTGCAAAGGCATTCGAAAAATCTTCCAACAGGGGAATTTCATTCCTGACCTATGAATCTTTCTCGGACTCGATTAATGAATTCAGAGCTTATCTGAAGAAGATGGGTCTCTATAACTCCCTGGGCCTTGAAATTTCAGGCGAGCCTGCCCCCAAAATGAAATTCAGATACGGCGATCTTGAAACTGTGCCTTACGGATACGTTGTCAAACTGACACCCATGCAGATCCTGGCCTTTTACAATGCCGTGGCCAACGATGGTGTGATGGTGCGCCCCCGATTTGTCAAAGCCATCGGACGGGCCGGTGAGATCTTCTACGAAACCCGGGCTCAGGTGCTCGAGCCCGCAGTCTGCTCAAAAGAAACCCTGCGCAAGGTTCGCAGAATGCTGGAAGGTGTGGTAGAGCGAGGAACGGCCTACAACGTGCATGATGCAGCGTGTAAGATTGCAGGAAAAACGGGGACGGCCCGCATTTATCAGGATACGGGTTATGTGAATCGCTATGTGGCCTCTTTTGCAGGATATTTCCCGGCCGATCAGCCCGAATATTCCTGCATTGTGGTTCTCTACGGGACTTCCGGCAATGAGTATTCCGGCGGACAGCTGGCGGCCCCGGTGTTTCGTGAAGTGGCGGATAAAGTCTATGCTTCACGTCTCGACCTTCCGCCGGTGAAAAGGAAGACAGGCCGCAACATCCAGGCTCCCCTGGCAGGGGTGGCCCGCCAGAAGGACCTGTCGGTGGTATACGACGCTCTGCACTTCAGGGCTGTTTCAGAGAATGTCAATGCCCCATGGGCCACCAGCGAACGCCGGTCGGATTATGTTCAGATCAGGCCGCGCCCCCTGGGCGGTGAAGGGGTGCCGGATGTGAAAGGAATGAGCGTAAAGGATGCGGTATATGTGATCGAAAAACATGGTTACAGAACCCGCATCCATGGCGCGGGGCGTGTGATCAGTCAGAAGCCTGCAGCGGGAAGCCGGCCCGGGGAAGGAAGTGTAGTAGAAATTCAACTGGGTTTATAGAATGATGATGTTACTGAAAGATATATTGTTCAATACGGGAGTGCAGAAAATGCACGGATCCTCAGATGTTGAATGTACATCGCTGACGGCTGATTCCAAAGCAGTGACACCAGGTGCTGTATTCGTGGCAGTCAAGGGAACCCGTGCCGACGGTCATGCATTTATTCAGGATGCCATTGACAAAGGTGCTGTGGCCATTATCCTGACAAACCTGCCGGAAGAACGAAAGGAAGGAATCAGCTACGCTCTTGTTAAAGACTCCGCTCATGCCCTGGGCGAAGCGGCAGCCAACTTTTACGGACGGCCTTCAGAAAAAATGCGCATTATCGGTGTTACCGGGACCAATGGAAAAACAACCATCGCAACGCTTCTTCATCGTCTGTATTCCGGACTGGGTCATCAGGCAGGTTTGTTTTCGACGGTTTGCAATATGGTCGGAGAGGAGGTCCTCCCTTCTACCCATACCACACCTGATCCGGTGAAGCTGCAGGCGCTGATGGCCGGCATGGTCAGCAGAGGTTGTACATACTGCTTCATGGAGGTCAGCTCCCACGCCGTTGTACAGGAGCGGATTTCCGGAATACGGTTCACGGGAGCCGTTTTCACCAACCTGACCCATGACCACCTGGATTATCACGGAACATTTGACCATTACCTGACTGCCAAGAAAAAGTTCTTTGACCGATTGCCGGAGACCGCTTTTGCACTGGTGAACCTCGACGACCGCAATGGAACGGTGATGGTCCAGAATACCCGTGCCAGAGTACAGACGTACAGCCTTACGCAAATGGCCGGATGGCGTTGCAGGATACTGGAGAACAGCCTGACGGGTTTGCACCTGCAGATCGATGGTGCCGGGGTTTGGTTCAGGCTGATCGGGTCTTTCAATGCCTACAACCTTCTTGCAGTTTATGCAGCTGCTTGCATTGAAGGACAGGAGAAGGAGGAGGTTCTGCGTGTTCTGAGCGGGCTGGCTGCGCCTGAAGGGCGGTTTGACACCATTACCGGACCGGATGGAAAATCAGCAGTCGTCGATTACGCGCATACACCGGATGCACTGAAGAACATCCTGGGAACGCTGAGAGATGTGCGGGGTGGCGGAAAGATCATCACTGTAGCCGGCGCCGGGGGTGACCGGGACCCTGCCAAGCGGCCGCTTATGGCCCGGATCGCATGCGAACTCAGCGATCAGGTGATTCTGACCTCAGATAATCCCAGAAGCGAAGATCCCGAAACCATCCTCGATCAAATGATGCAGGGTGTGGATGCCGTGAACCGTAAAAAAGTATTGCGGATCACTTCACGCGAAGAAGCCATACATACGGCCTGCACGCTTGCCGCTTCCGGGGATATCATACTGGTGGCCGGTAAAGGCCATGAGAAATACCAGGAAATCAAAGGCGTGAAACATCCTTTTGATGATAAGGAGATGTTAAAAAAATATTTATATGATTAAAAACAAATAGAGATGTTATATTATTTGTTCGATTACCTTGATAAGCAAATGGACTTTCCCGGAGCCGGGGTGTTTCAGTACATCTCCTTCAGGGGTGCCATGGCCATCATTACCTCACTGCTCATCTCAATGGTGTTTGGCGGGAAGCTGATTGCCCTTCTGAGGCGCCGGCAGGTCGGGGAAACCATACGTGACCTGGGCTTGCCGGGTGAGAAGGAAAAGGCCGGTACACCCACCATGGGCGGCCTGATCATCATTGCAGCCATTCTGATCCCCACCCTTCTTTTCGCGAAACTGCACAATATATATGTCATCATGATGATCATCACCACCCTGTGGCTGGGTACAATCGGTTTCATTGATGATTATATCAAAGTTTTCAGGAAGAACAAGAAGGGCCTGGCCGGAAAATTTAAGATCCTGGGACAGGTGGGACTCGGCGTGATCATCGGCGGGATTATGTATTTCAGCAATGATGTTGTGATCCGCGAAAAGGTCCCTGCCGAAACCATGGTGTCTGCTGATGGGATGTTCCAGATCGAAAACTACAATAACACCACAGAGGCATTCTCAGCAGAGTCGGTGAAATCCACCAAAACCACCATCCCCTTTTTTAAAAACAACGAGTTTGATTACGCGGTACTGATCAACTGGATGGGAGAGGGAGCATCAAAATACGTATTCATAGTATTTATCATTATAGTTATATTTATTACTACAGCGGTTTCCAACGGAGCAAACCTGACGGATGGAATGGACGGACTGGCCACGAGCAGCTCTGCGATTATCGGGGTTACCCTGGGGGTGCTGGCTTATGTTTCGGGCAACACTTCTTTTGCGAATTATCTCAATATAATGTATATTCCCGACACCGGTGAACTGGTTATTTATATCGGGGCCTTTGTGGGAGCCTGTATAGGCTTCCTGTGGTACAACAGTTATCCGGCACAGGTGTTCATGGGCGATACGGGCAGCCTGTCCATCGGCGGAATCATTGCCGTTTTTGCGATCATCATACGCAAGGAACTCCTGATCCCCCTCTTGTGCGGAATATTCCTGGTGCAGAGCCTGTCGGTGATGATGCAGGTGGGATATTTCAAATATACAAAACAGAAATACGGGGAAGGGAGGCGCATCTTCCTGATGGCGCCCCTTCACCATCACTACCATAAGAAGGGTTATCATGAGGCAAAGATTGTGATGCGGTTCATTATCGTGGGGATCGTGCTGGCGATATTGACAGTGGTCACATTGAAGATAAGGTAAGCGAAGCAGACCCCCCGATGACAACAAAGAACTGCAAGAAGAGGCTCCTGGTGCTGGGTGCCGGGGAAAGCGGGACAGGGGCGGCGATACTGGCAAGAAAGAAGGGATGGGAAGTATTTGTTTCAGATGCAGGGCTTATCCCTGCAAAGTACCAAAGCGTTCTTTTAAATCATGAGATAGAATTTGAAACGGGAGGGCATCGCAAAGCCCTGGATTTCGATCCTGACGAGATCGTGAAAAGTCCGGGAATTCCTGACCAGGTAACGATCGTAGAACATTACCGCAACAGGGGTGTGCCGGTTATTTCAGAGATTGAGCTGGCCGGTCGATATACCGGAGCCACTAAGATTTGTATCACAGGCAGCAATGGTAAAACAACCACAAGCACGTGGATTCATCACATTCTGAGCAAATCGGGCACGGACGTCAGGCTTACCGGCAACGTGGGGAGGAGTCTGGCGTGGGAACTGGCGGAAGGGGATCATGCGTGTTTTGTGATAGAGATCAGTAGTTTTCAGCTCGACGGGATGTTCCTTTTCAAACCCGATATTGCGGTACTGACCAACATCACACCCGATCATCTGGACCGCTACGGGGGGGATTTCAGCAGGTATGCCGCATCCAAGTTCAGAATACTTGACAATATGAATGAGGATGGACATTTTATCTACAACGGCGACGACAAGGTGGTTTTGGAAGAACTGGCAAAAAGGGAAATATGCACGAGAACCTGCCCGATTTCATTGTTTAAAGAAGCACCCGGAGACGGTGCTTTTATCAGGAATAATCAAATCATAATTAAATATAATCAAACAGAATTTGCAATGAGTATTGAAGCACTGGCCCTGCAGGGCCGACACAATCTTTACAACTCCATGGCGGCTGCCGTGGCCGGAAAGATCCTCGATATCCGCAACGAGCTGATCAAGGAGTCACTGATGGATTTCCAGGGAGTGGAGCATCGGCTCGAGTTTGTGGCTAAGGTCCACGGGATCGAATTCATCAACGATTCCAAGGCCACAAATGTCAATTCCGCATGGTATGCACTCGAAAGCCAGACCCATCCTGTGATATGGATTGCAGGAGGTCAGGATAAGGGCAACCATTATGATGAATTGAAGCCGCTGGTACAGAGTAAAGTCAAGGCGCTGATCTGCCTGGGTGTGGATAACCGCAAGCTCCACAAAGCCTTCAAAGAAGACGTTGAAATCATACTTGATTCAACCGACATCAATGAGGTCGTGAGGATGGCCTACAATCTGGGCAAACCCGGAGATGTTGTGCTGCTCTCACCTGCATGCGCGAGCTTCGACCTCTTTGCCAATTTTGAAGAACGCGGCCGCCTGTTTAAGAGGGCCGTTTACGAACTTTAAACCGCAAGCTGATGTTTCGTCTTTACCGGAACCTGAAGGGTGATAAGGTGATTTGGGCAGTGGTCTTCGCATTGACCATTTTCTCCATCCTGGCCGTATATACATCGGTGGGGACTCTCGCTTTTCACCGACAGGAAGGCAATACCGAGTATTACCTGCTGAAACACCTGGCCATACTGATCCTGGGTTGGGCCCTGATCTACTTTTCTCACCTGATCAAATACACCTATTATTCGCGGCTTTCGCAGCTGGCCCTGTATATTGCTATTCCACTCCTTGTGCTGACACTCATCTTCGGAAAGAGTGCCCATGATGCCAACCGCTGGCTGGAGGTTCCCATCATCAATCTCGATTTTCAGACTTCCGATTTTGCAAAGCTTGCGCTCATTATTTATATTGCCAGACTGCTGTCGAAAAAGCAGGACCAGATCAAGGATTTCAAATCGGCCTTTATCCCGATCATGATCCCCGTTTTGCTGGTTAGCGGCCTCATCCTGCCTGCCAACCTGTCGACCGCGCTGATCGTTT
This sequence comes from uncultured Bacteroidota bacterium, assembly GCA_937934705.1. Taxonomy (GTDB): domain Bacteria; phylum Bacteroidota; class Bacteroidia; order Bacteroidales; family CAIWKO01; genus CALGYY01. Next base: position 366 of record CALGYY010000120.1, on the reverse strand, counting down.
TTGCCACCAGCCTGATCCTGATGTTTGTCGGCCGGGTAAACCTGAAATATATTCTTTCCCTCATCGGAATAGGACTGGTATGTGCAACCATTTTCGTGCTGGTGCTGATGAATTCACCGGATCAGGGTCGTCTTGGAACATGGAAAAACAGGACACTTGTATTCCTGGGGATCAATGAAGATCCCGATATGACCTATCAGGCCGACCAATCGAAGATTGCAGTCGCCACCGGCGGGGTATTCGGAAAGTTTCCCGGCAACAGCACCCAACGTAACTTTCTGCCCCAGGCCTTTTCCGATTACATTTATGCCATTATTGCTGAGGAATAAGATCGGAAGAGCACACGTCTGAACTCCAGTCACATTC
>CALGYY010000119.1 GCA_937934705.1 uncultured Bacteroidota bacterium | reverse complement strand
CCGGCCATGATGTTTCCTGTGAGCAGGGTGTCTTTTCCCTGCAGCAGGTCAAGGCGGGTGTTATGTTCGCTGCTGATGGAGACTGAGAAGTAGCCGGTCTTCATAGCACCCTCTTTCCCGCGCCCGGCCGGTATCATCAGCAGCAGCAAACAGACTGCGGGCAGCAGGAGGAAGAGGAGGTACAAAGGCTTAAACACCGGCCGTTTCATAGTTTAAATCAGAATCTGAAATAGATAAATGGATGATGGGTTTCGGCGACCAGCCGCATGAGGCTCAGCAGAAATACAATGAAAAGCAGCAGACTTCCCGTGTATGAGCTTATCGTCTTCCAGCGCGGCTTATTCAGCAGGCGGGGACGGGGCAGAGGGACACACAGGATCAGCGCCACGCCGAGAATAATCACATGCTGCATGCTGAAAAAGTTGACCAATCCCAGCGCATTTTCCGGGGCCGGAGAAAACATGATCCCCAGAAAGTCCAGCGCTTCGCTGAGGTTCCCCGTGCGGAAAAGCACCACACAGCAGAGGATGATGAACCAGGTATACAGTACGGCGAATATCCTCAGTTTCTTCAGCCACTTCAGCAGGAAGAGTTCTTCAAGTCCGAGAAAAATACCCTGGACAACGCCCCAGAGAAGGAAGTTCCAGGTAGGCTCGTGCCAGAGTCCGCAAACGGCAAAGGTGATCAGCAGGGCGATCACGATCCCTGCTTTTCCCCAGTACCGCATATTGAAGGCAAGGGGAGTAAAGATGTAATCTTTGATCCACGCGGCGAGACTCATATGCCAGCGCCTCCAGAAATCCGTGATGGACCTGCTGATGTATGGATAATTGAAATTTTCAGGCAGCTTAAATCCCAGCATTCTCCCCACACCCAGTGCCATGTCGGTATACGCGCTGAAATCGAAGAAGATCTGAAGGGTAAAGACGGCCATCGTAGCCCAGGCCAGCCCGGGGCCGATGGTGATCATGCTGTCGTCGACCACTCGTGCGACAAGGTATCCCAGCTGATTGGCGATGAGGACTTTCTTTCCCAAACCAATGATAAAACGCCGGGCACCTTCGGAAAAATCCTGAAGATCAACTTTGCGGTTTTTCAGGGATGGTTCCAGTTGGGGATACCTGACCAGGGGCCCGGAGATCAGTTGAGGAAACATGCTGATGTATAGCATGATGTAGGCGGGGTTCTTTTCAAACCTTTGGTTTTTCCGGTACACATCAATATTGTAGGAGATGGCCTGAAAGGTGAAAAATGATACCCCCAGGGTCGAGAGGCCTGTCAGCTCCGGTAAGCCTTCAACACCCGCGTAGATCAGGTTATCAATGATGAATCCGAGATATTTGTTGTAGATCAGGATACCGGCAAAAGTCAGTATGGAGATCACCATAAAGAGCTTTTTATGTCCCGTCCGTGCAATCAGCCATGAGAATACCCAGGCCAGTATCCCTACTGCCGGCAGCAGCACAAGGAGCTTACCGGCCCCCCAGAAGTAGAATCCCAGGCTAAAAATAAACAGTACAATGTTCTTTCCTTTTACCGTAGGCACCAGGTGATAGATCACCAGGAAGACCGGGAGGAAGTAAAGGATAAAAACGATTGAGCTGAATACCATAGATCTTTAAAACTGATTTTAGAGGGTTCACAGAGGGGTGTTCAGGAGTTTTTGCAGGTCATGGTCGCTGAAAGCCGGCTTATTGAAAATCCCCCGGTAGAACTCAAGGATCTTTTCGTGCGTCAGGTGCCTGCTGACGACTTCGTGGCTCCTGCGTATACGTTCGGGGTGAATCAGCACATCGCGCATCCAGCACATCAGGAGCTCTTTCAGGTCGGCGCTCTTGAGTGGTACTTTTTCCGGAGGGAACAGATCGCCGTAGAAATCACTCTGTTGGAAGATCTCCAGGTGAAAAAGTTTGTTCTCCTGTCGCTCGATGGCGGCCATCTGCTCCGCGTCAGGTTTCAGAATATCCAAAATACGGGAATTCTGATAGACCCTGAGGACGCTGAGCATGGGCTGCGCGGCATATCTGAAGGATTCCGCGTAGCGTATGGTTTCCATGGCTTCATCATAGGTTTCACCGGGAAACCCAACGATGAAGTACAGTCGTGAAATAAAACGCTGTGTTGCCAGGTGAATTGCTTTTGCTGCTTTTTCAACATCCATGTTCTTGCCGATGATCTTCTGGATGCGGGGTGAGGCTGATTCAACGGCCAGCGACATCTGTACGGTGCCCGCTGCTTCGAACAGGTCGATCATTTCTTCATCGATATGATCGGAACGGAGACCATTGGGAAAGTTGAGGCGTACTGCCGGCAGCTCTCTGCTGATGCTGCGGAGCAGGTCTTTGGCACCATCCATCGGGACGTTGAAGAGATCGTCGAGTATGATGAAGTCATGGATACCTCGTTCTTCGATATGACTTCTCATCTCACTGACGATAGACGCCGGGGATCGTTTCCTGATCTTTTTACCGAATAACTGGTGGCAGAAAAAGCAATTGTATGGGCAGCCCCGCGAACATAAAAGAAAGGCGGACGAGGACGCTTCTCCGTGGGAATGGTTCAGGATACCGTGATAGTCGCTGAGCCTGATTTTACTGTAATCCGGGAAAGGTATGGCGTCGACATCCGCGATCAGCGGCCGGGGTGGATTGAGCCTGACCTCACCCTCCTGAAGGACGGCAGTTCCTGCCAAATCATGCGGCAGTCCTGTATCCTGCTTCATCCTTGTCATCAGCTCACTGAAGGTGACTTCACCTTCACCGATCACCACGAGATCCGCCAGCCTGGTTTTCAGAATCTCATCAAAGGAGGCGGAAGGATATGGTCCTCCCGCCACGATGGGAACGCCGGCATTCCAGGCCCTGATCGTGGCCGACATCTTTGCAAAGGTCTCTCTGGCGGCCGAAAGTGAACGCAGGCCCGTGAGCGCGGGCCTGAAGGATTCCAGCAGTTCTTTAAGTGCTTTCTCAGGCTCAGTTGATGTAGCGGTGTGAAACACTCTGAATTCCAGTTCAGGATGATGAATCAGTGCGGAGGATACCAGATACAGCAGACCCACCGGGTGATGGCTGTAATAGGCCGTGCGGTTTTCAGGGGCCTCCCTGAAGGTATCTGCATCTATCAGTAAAATGCGCATCCTGCTTTTTTCGTGTTAAACCCCTCCGGGGAGCGAAATTACGCTTTTTTTTCGCTCTGATGCGCCACGGGCCTCACACTTCCTGCGCTGCCCTCCGGCAAGCCCGGGGACCATCACCCCTCACCTCGCCAAAATGCGCCCTGCCCCCGGGCCTGATCCTAATTATTGCTATTTTTGACCTCTGAGTTTCAGTCATGAAAGATTTCTTTCAGTTAAAGAAAAACCTGAGCAAGGATGTCAGCGGCCTGAAGCGCCTGAAAATGGCTGTTATGGGCGACACTTCCACCCAGTTCCTGGTACAGGCACTGAGGGGTTTGGCCTATGAAAATAAGCTTGACCTGCAAATTTGGGAAGCCGAATATGACCTGATCGATCAGGAAATTCTCAACAGGGATTCCGGTCTGTACAGCAGCGGCGCCTCCTATGTGCTGATTTTTCAGTCATCACAACAGATGCTGAATCATTTTTACAGCGAATCCCCGCAAGACCGCAGCACCTGGGCAAACCGGATGATGTCGCATCTGCAGATGCTGCACCGGCAAATCACCCAGGGCATGAACGCACGCGTGATCTGTTTCAACTACGCGGAGATAGATGATGCGGTCTTTGGTAATTTTGCCAACCGTTTCAGCGCTTCTTTCCTCTATCAGATCAGGCTTCTGAATGTAGAGCTGATGAAATATGCCGGGCAGCACGCCGATTTCCTGGTGTGTGACCTGTCCTCCTTACAGAACCGCTTGGGGAGGGAGAAAATGTTTCAGGCTTCCCTGTACGTCAATGCGGGCATGATCCTCAGTGTGGACGTTCTGCCCCATGTCGCGGGACGGGTGCTGGACCTGATCCTGGCCCTGGAAGGCAGATTCAGGAAGTGCCTCATCCTCGATCTTGACAACACCCTCTGGGGCGGCATTGCCGGAGATGACGGCCCGGAACACCTGCAGATCGGTCATCTGGGAATCGGCAAGGCGTTCAGCGATTTTCAGCATTGGATAAAAGCCCTGAAGAACAGGGGGATACTGCTGGCTGTATGCAGCAAGAACGAGGAGAAGACCGCAAGAGAGGTGTTTGAACGCCACCCCGATATGGTGCTCCGACAGGAAGATTTCGCGGTTTTTATCGCCAACTGGGAAAATAAGGCCGATAACATCCGGAGAATTCAGCAGATCCTCAATATCGGCTTTGATTCAATGGTTTTTGTGGATGACCAGGCTTTTGAAAGAAACCTGGTCCGCGCACACCTTCCTGAAGTCTGTGTGCCGGAGATGCCCGAAGATCCTGCTGAGTATACCGAATTCCTGCGCGGCCTCAACCTGTTCGAAACCGCCTCCTGGGCCGAAGAGGATGCCGACCGTACACGTCAGTACCAGGACGAGGTCAGACGCGTGAGCTTCCGGGGCGGCTTCCCGTCACATGAAGATTACCTGGCCAGCCTGGAAATGAAAGGGATCTGTGAATCCTTCACCGATTTCAATACCCCGCGCCTGGCGCAGCTTTCGCAGCGTTCCAATCAGTTCAATCTCAGGTCGGTGAGATATACTGAAGCGGATATCCGGAGATTGGCCGGCGACCCGGATTACATCGGACTGGCCTTTTCACTGGGTGATCAGTTCGGCTCTCATGGTCTGATCTCCATGGTGGTGATGAAAAAGGAAGACGACCGCACATTGTTCGTGGAAAACTGGCTGATGAGCTGCCGGGTGCTGAAGCGGGGAGTAGAAGACTGGGTGCTGAATGCCATGGTGCAGAAAGCTCTTGATAAAGGATATCAAAATATCATGGGCGAATATATCCCGGGTCCCCGTAATGCCATGGTGGAGAAGCATTATGAACAAATGGGCTTCACACGGTGTGACAGCGGAAAATGGATGCTGGACCTGCATCATTATCAATCAAGAAAAACATTCATTATAATTTAATCATATGGAAAGAGAAGCGATCCGCTCAAAGCTGACTGAGATTTTCAGGGATGTTTTTGAGAAAGCGGAACTGGAAATAGGGGAGGCGACTACTGCGGCGGACATTCCGGCCTGGGATTCCCTGGCGCACATCCACCTGATCGTGGCGGTGGAAAGGGGATTTGGTATCCGGTTCTCATCAAGGGAGATGCAGAGCTGGGACCATGTAGGGGAAATGATGGATTGCATTGCCGAAAAGCTTTCTCAAAAGGCCTGAAATGCATTTGCTGGATGCAGTGATCGGAAAAATTGCGGAGCTTGATCCTTTGCATGGAAAAAAGCTCAGGGCTTCGGCCATGATGGGCGAACCGTCTTACCTGGCCGATGCTCAGGACTTTCTCGAGCAATACCAGGTTGTTTTAAAAGGTCGCGGACTTACGCTTGATCATGCAGTGAGTTGTTATCTTCAGATGATCGCAGATGTCAGGTACGAAAGCGTGCAGTTCATCAGGAGCGGTGAATATTCAAGCAAATCCTTTGAAGAAGTTCAGCAAAGGGTTTACCAGTCGCCCGGGGTGATGGAGTATTATATGCACGGACTTCTGCTGTCGCAGTTCCTTTGGGCTCACCATTACGACACCCTGTGTTTTTTCAGGAAGGCGCTGCATTCTGTCAGGCAGGAGATATCCGGCTACCTGGAAGTAGGCGGGGGGCATGGCTGGTATTTAAGGGAGGCCACCCGCATTCTCAGGCCGCATACGGATTTCGAAATGATTGACATCAGTCCGCACTCCCTTGAAATGGCTGAACGAATGATCGGTGAAGCTTCGGTTCGCTACACCCTGGCCGATGTGTTTTCAGTGAAGGATGAAGGCCTCCGGGATTTCATCTGCCTGGGAGAAGTGCTGGAACACATGGAAGATCCTGCAGCTTTATTGAATAAACTATCGGGTTTGCTGAAGCCGCACGGGTATCTGTTCATCACCACACCCACCAATGCTCCGGCCATTGATCATATTCACCTCTTCAGAAACTGCGGTGAGATCCGCGATTTACTGAACCAATGCGGTTACCGCGTGTTGACAGAATCCTGCGCCAGTTCGGAGGATATGTCCCCGGAAGAGGCCGACCGCAGGCAGATCACGGTCATGTATGCAGCCCTACTCAAAATAAACAGCGAATAAGATGAGCATGGAATTGAAGTTCCACCATGTCGGACTGGCGGTTGAGAGCATTGAAGACACCCTGGTTTATTACCGCGAACTCTTCAGCGAAGAAGCAGTTTCAGAGATCATCGGCATCAGTTCCCAAAAGGTCAGGGTGTGCTTTGTCCACCTGGGCGGCAATCAGTACATCGAACTGGTAGAGCCTGTTGCCGGTGATTCAGCAGTAAGCAATCTGCTGCGAAAAAGAATAGGCTATTACCACATGGCTTACCGGGTGAAGGATTTCGAAGCCAGCATCAGCAGAATGGAAGAACTGCATTTCAAAGCGCTCGAAGCGTTCTCATCCGAGGCTTTCCCGGGAAAATCCTGCATCTTTCTCATCAGTCCCGACGGGCATTTGACGGAGCTTATTGAGGAATGATTATCTGGTTCACAGGAGTTTTTGAATTTGAAAATATGCTAATTTGAAAATTTGAGAATGTGCTAATAAGAGACTTTCGACTCTTCATCACTCCCTCACTTCATCACTTCATCAC
>CALGYY010000118.1 GCA_937934705.1 uncultured Bacteroidota bacterium | reverse complement strand
AGCAGAGCGAAAGCGATTCAGCCTGTCTTACCGCACGCGGCAGTGGCCTGTGGGACGGGAGTGTAAGCTGTCGGCGGTTTCACGCGGGCGCAGCCCGTCGTGAAAATTGCCTGAGGGCGAGAAAAACGCGCTTTTGTTACTTTTGGCGCGACAAAAGTAAGGCAATGAAAAACTGAACTTTCGATTTCTCAGGAGTGAATTCCAGACCACTGAATAATGACCTGAACAATAAGGAAAAGGTTCGGGTGCGGAGGACTCCCGAACCTTTGGTAAGCAAAAGATCATCAGAAACCCGTATCCTCCAGTGCCGTTGTGAAGTTGAAGAGAAATAAGTAATCACAGGCAAAAAGCGATCACTCGATTTTGTTTTTTGTTTTCAAAACAAAAATACCCGATTAACCACAGTCTCAGAAAAATCAATCTGATTTTTTTAATGCACAAACCTTTCTCAGGGCTGAGCTTGTCGAAGCCCTGTTGTACGATGAAGAGACCCCGGTCCCCGAGCCTGTCGAGGGGTGATGATTTACGCAGACCTTTGCCAAAAGCGATCGGTCCCCGAGCCTGTCGAGGGGTGATGATTTACGCAGACCTTTGCCAAAAGCGATCGGTCCCCGAGCCTGTCGAGGGGTAATGATTTACGCAGACCTTTGCAAAAAGCGATCGGTCCCCGATTGTCGAGGAGCCTAAATTCCGGCAGTACCTGAACAGAAATGCCGGGGTCATTATCCAATAACCAACACCGGATGTTGAAGTAAGCGCGTGACAGATACTCACGTCATTCCACCTGATCACAAACGTGACAATCATCCTGTAAGGTTTCATTCAATTATCCCTTACCGGAGGCGCCCGGGTCAACGGACCTTTACATCACACATTCCGGCCGCCGAAATCATCAGCAAGCGCTTACTCGGAATGAGGTCAGGAAAAGCCCGCGCGACCATCATTAATATTAATCAGAAATATGAAAAAACATAACACTTATTTATTTCTGTTGCTGATTTTAATTCTTCAGCAGAACATTTTTGCACAGGCTCCCGGAAGGTTTAACTACCAGGCGGTGGTGAGGGATGCAGAAGGACATATCGTGGCGAATGCCGTTTCAGAGTTCAGGATCACGATATACGACGGAGCTTTCAATGGAAGCATGGTGTATCAGGAAACCCATTCCAGCATAAGCAACCAGTTCGGACTCGTCAGCTTTGAGATCGGCGGGGGTGAGCATCCGACCGCTGATTTCAGCAGTATTGACTGGTCATCCGGAGATAAGTTCATTCAGGTCGAACTGGATCTGGGCAACGGGATGGTCTCACTGGGCAGTATGCAACTCCTCAGTGTTCCTTATGCCATGTACGCCAATGAGGCCAAACCTTCAGTCAGGGGACAGCATCCCGGTGACATGATGATGTGGAACGGTATGGACTGGGTGCTGATTCCCGCCGGTTCACAGGGACAAACCCTCACCATGTGCAATGGCATACCGCAATGGGGTCCCTGTACATTGCCGGTGCTGGTGTCAACCCTGAGTCCTTCCGATGTTACCGCTGTAAGTGTAATGAGTGGTGGAACAATCAGTTGCAGTCAGGGTGATACCGTGACAGACCGCGGACTTTGCTGGGGGACTTCTCCTCACCCGGATCTGGCAGACCAGGTTCTGCACTGCGGATCCGGCAGCGGGACTTTCCAGCACCTGATCAGCGGACTCATACCCTGGACCCATTATTATGTGCGCTCTTTTGCTGTGGACGCTTCCGGAGTCATCTACGGAAATGAAGTGAGCTTTACCACCCTGATGCAATAATTCATTCACAAACCAATACCCCGATCCGATGAAAGCACCAATGACTATTCCGCGATTCAAATGTACACCCCCGGCGTGCATGTTCATGGCGAATGCCTTACTGAGCCTGCTGACCCTGATGTCAGTAAATCCAATCACGGCCCAGGATTCAAACCAGGGATGGAATCTGCCGGCTGAGGCTCCGGCACAACTGGCCTGGCTTCCTGAGCGGGAGGCAGCGACAGTTACTGAAACAAAAGATCTTCATCCAACGGCAGAGCTTACGGTTCATGTGAAGGGCGCACCAGAACCCCGCATGGATCCCCTCACCGTCATGGAGGTTAAGCCTTATCCGCTCATCCTGACCAGGGCCAAAGACCAGAAACCTCCCCGCGAACTGGATTGTAAACTTTACACCGACCGCTACCAGGGAATGGCAGACTATTTCGAGCCGCGCTTCTTTTTCCTGCTCGGCCCCGAAATTCAAAACGAATTGTATTATTATATCGTCGGCAAAAAGGGCCTTGGCGTTTACCATTCTTTTCTCGATGAGCGTCTCATAAGCGTGTGCATCATTACCCATACCTGGAAAATGATTGTACACCTCGATAAGGAAGGGAAGGTCCGCAGGATCGTGAGAAAACAACGCAGCCAAAAACATCATGATTATTCTGACTTTACCACCATCGTCAGTTCTGTGAAGAATTGCAGCATGACAGAATGAAAACAGGGTGCTTCATGGGGTTCATAAGAAGCGGTTCATCCAGGAGGATGGCCGCTTTTTTTCTTCAAAACAAAATTTAGAGACAATCTAAAAAACATCATAACAAACAGAAAAACAGCACGAAAATGATCCATATAATACATTCTATCGCAAGGTAATGAAAAAAATATGGTAGTTTGTATTGCATAGTACTAAAGAATTGTTTCATCTTTGTCGCAGAATTCCTTTTTAAGGGTATTGACTAAACGAAACGACAATCACAAACAAACAGAAAAACAATGGATCTTGAAAATTCAAAAGCCCAAATGCGCAAAGGAGTGCTGGAGTACTGCATTCTGGCGGTCATTTCCGGGCAGGCGGTCTATGCTTCCGACATCATTGCAAGGATGAAGGAGGCACAGTTGCTTGTGGTGGAGGGGACGCTGTATCCTTTGCTGACCCGTCTGAAGAACGACGGATTGCTGAACTATCGCTGGGAGGAATCCCGTTCGGGACCTCCGCGCAAGTATTATTCCCTCACTCCGGAGGGGGAGGCTTTTCTGCGGGAGCTTAATCTCTCCTGGCAGGAACTGGTGGAAGCGGTGAGGAGGATCACCACCGACATTTCTCAGCCGGGTAACGACAGTATTACTAAAACCATATAAATATATAATCGATGAAAAGGACAGTATCCATTAACATAAGCGGCATTTTCTTTCATATAGATGAGAATGCTTACCTGAGCCTGGAGCAGTACCTGGAAACCATCAGGGAACACTTTGAGGGTTCGGAGGGGCGCGATGAGATCATCAGTGATATAGAGTCGCGTATCGCGGAGATCTTTCAGACCCGCATCAGTGATCAGAAACAGGTCATCAATAAGGAGGATGTTGACGAGGTCATCAGTATCCTTGGCAAACCCTCTGACATCAGCGGTAACGGTCATGACGATGAATCCACACCGGCCGGTCGCCGCCGCCGCAGGCGCTTGTACCGCGATACCGACAACCGTGTTCTGGGCGGGGTTTGTTCGGGCATAGCCCATTATTTCGACATCGACGCTGTATGGGTGCGCATTGCATTCCTGATCGCGCTTTTCATTTTTGGTTCCAGTATCCTGATCTACATTGCCCTCTGGATTATTATCCCGCCGGCGGTCAGCACTTCAGAGCGTCTGGAGATGAAGGGGGAAAAGATCAACATTAAGACAATAGAAAAAAACATAAGACAGGAAATCGAAGATCTGAAGCAGAAGTACAAAAGCAACCGCCGGGCACGCAAGCCACGCACGCGTGAGGAGGTCAACGATTTCAAACGAAGGATGCGTCACCTGAAAAACGAGATGCGCTATCACAAACGCCGTCCCGTAATCGAAGACGGGAGCTTCGGCAGCAGGCTGGGAGGGGTGATTGAGAATCTGGTGTACTTTACAGTTAAGGTTATACTCATCATTATTGGTATTGTATTCCTGATCGTGGGTCTTTCTCTCACGGCCGGACTCATCATGAGTGTTACCGGTTCGGAAAACTATTTCATGGTCACCCAGTGGGGTGTCAGCACCTTTTCCCTTCCGGCCTTCGCCTCCCTGATCTTCGAGAATGCATCGCACACATGGATCACCATGACCGGGCTGCTCCTGCTGATCGGCGTACCCCTGCTGATGCTGGTTTTCAGCGGAGTGAAGCTGATCCTGGGCTACCGCAGGCGCACCCGGTTGGTATCCATTCTGGCAACCTGTGTATGGCTGGTCGGACTCTTTCTCACCCTGTATTCTTCGGTGATCATCTACCGTTCCTTCAGCCAGCATTCATCAGCGCGGACGGAAATGAACCTGGTAAAACCCCAGGCCAGGGCCTTATACCTGGATGTGAATCCGGCACCGGTCGACCTGGATGATTACGAGGATATCGACAGCAAACTGGCCTTCAACCATGTGTACTTCATCAGCGATCAGTACGAGACAAAGAACTATGGTCTGCCTCGTTTGCGTATCATTCCCTCCGACAGCAACGACTTCCGACTCACCATACTCCGTTATGCCAACGGAAGTTCTATACCCCAGGCCCGTCAGCGCGCAGAGACCATCACCTATAATGTCTTCCAGTCAGATTCTGTATTGCGTTTCGCGAACTTCTTTGAAATGCCGCGGACGGAGAAGTGGCGGAATCAGAAGCTCAGACTGACCCTGAGGGTCCCGGTCGGCCAGCAACTGCACTTCAACGAAAGCATGCTGAATCTGATCTATTATGAAGATTACACCGATGATACCTGGGATGACGATATGATCGGCAAAACCATGGTCATGACCGCCAGCGGTCTGAAAGAAGCGGAATAATCATCCTCTATCATAATTCCCCGGCCTGACAGGTGACCTAAGCTGCCTGCAGGCCGTTTTTTTTCAGTGCATACAAGGCAGAAAGATTATTTCAGCATCTCTTTATCATTAGTCCTGACACCGTATTACCTTGAACTATCTTTAAACGCGTCCGGGGAAAGGATTGAGACTAATGTTTATGGTTCTCATAATTGGTGAAGATATTGGCAATGGGAATATCCACAACAAGACCGGCAGATATTCTGAAATGAGAGGCCTCCCTGATCTGATCATCGATGGTGACCCGGTTCAGTATCGGGCTGTAATTCCCGCCAAGGTAAATGGAAAAGGGACAGGATCCGATGTTATAGACCAGAAACAGACCCGGAGAGAAAAAGTCCCGGAATTCAACCTTGTTGGACAAGGGGGAGGAGCCATCGCTGATTCGGAACTGAACCAGGGCTCCCAGATCCAGCACACTTACAAAGAGACTCAGGGAAGAGGTATATCTGTGTTTATTTTTGTTGTAAAGGCCTTTACTGGCGCAGATTCCAATGGGTGCGGCTATTCCTGTCATGAGTGCATCAGTTGTCCGGTCGGTTTTTATGTTCTGCCAGTTAGCACTGACTCCGACGAAGGAGTTCAGGGAAACATTATACCTGCTTTGCCGCTTGATGGAGGAGCTTCCGACAGGCAGGGCCGCAGCCTTAATAGCATCTTTAATTTCAGATGCATCCTTGGCTGCACAAACCGAGGCAATGAAGTATCCCAGACGGATGAGTTTTTCATAGCTGCTGTCAGAAGCCCTGGCGGTATTTGTAATCAGTCTTATGTATAGAAGAACCGTATAATACCTTCCCTACATACCAGTCATATATTGACTCACTTATTGCCGAGTGCGAGCAATTGGCGCAAGCGGCAGCCGATGCAATGGAACAAAACATTTACAACGGACAGTTGTCAAATGCCGTGGTGAACTATACCTCCTACATGTCAACTACTTGCATTGATAGTGCCGATGAACGTTTCAGGGTTCGCTATCTGCCCGGGGAGTATATTTACACACTTTATTATTATGACCAGGCAGGGAATCTGATAAAAACTGTTCCGCCTGAAGGTGTCGTTGCGATAGGTGATACAGTGCTTCTAGATAGTGTTTCGTATTACAGGCTTCATGGCGGGGGTTATATACATCCTGAACATGGCCTGATCAGTGGATATAAGTTTAATAGTATGCAGCAAACTGTACATCAGGGCACACCGGATGCGGACACTACCTCCACATGGTATGATGTTCTTGGGCGGATTGCTGTTTCGCAGTCAGCAGAACAGCGAAGCCGAAGCGTTTATTCATACACTTTGTATGATGCTCTAAGCCGGATTATTGAAGTGGGTGAAATTGGGGGTGTTGACTATGAAATGGTTCAGGACTCTGCCTATATTCCTTCCACTCTGAGTAGCTGGATCAGTTCAGGAACCAGATCGCAGATAACAAAAACTTTCTTTGATCAACCGGTTAAAAACCGCATTCCAACACCTTTGCAAATGAATCTGCGCGGGAGAGTGGCAGCGGTCACTTTCAGTGAATCCAACACGGGTGTCGATAGTTTGTACAACTCTGCGATTCATTATAGTTATGACATTCACGGCAATGTGAGCCTGATCGTTCAGGACATTCCCGTGTTGACCTACCATAACCGGAGGTACACACGAACAGATTATTCATATGATTTGGTCAGCGGGAAAGTCAATATGATAGTTTATCAGAAAGGTTTGCCTGATTGTTTTATGCATAAGTACCTTTACGATGCAGATAACCGGATTACCCATGTATTCGTTTCAAAAGATGGCAAAGTATGGGAGAGGGATGCAAAGTATTTCTATTATCCTAATGCCAGCCTGGCACGCACTGAGATTGGCGATCGCCAGGTACAGGCAACAGACCAGCTTTACACCCTGCAGGGTTGGATTAAGGGGATAAACAGTAACACGCTTTATGACTACCGTGATCCGGGCAAGGATGCGGTTTATGACACAAGCGCTGGAATGTACCTGAATGCCAATTTTGCTATGGATGCCGCATCCTATTCCTTAAACTATTTTACCGGAGATTATCAGCCGGTTGCGGGCATGAATAACGACAGCCTGCCGCTTGCCATCAATGATCCCTCAACGTACACAAGTTTGTATAATGGGAACATCAGTGCCATGGTGACTCATTTCCTGGCGCCTGACACCACAAGCCGGCATTTACCCGACACTTTATCAATGATGCTGAAAAGTTACCGCTATGATTGTCTGAACCGGCTGAAAACGGCAAACAGCTATACTGATACTACGGTGGCCCAGAGCAATGAATGGACTTCGCCAGTTGGATCCAGTGTTTATTACGAAGGTTACGCATATGATCGTAATGGGAATATAACCCAACTGCAGCGCTACAGCCGGGCCGGATCCATAGCAGTGGAAATGGATTCCCTGCACTACCACTATAATCAAACGGATGGAATGCTTATTAACAATCAGTTGCTCTGGGTTGACGACCGGGTATCGCAATCAAGACATATTCAGGACATTGATGATCAGGACACCGGGAATTATGTCTATAATGAGAACGGGAGTCTTATCCATGATGAGGCTGGTCAGTTGGCGACAATTACATGGAATCCGTACGGAAAGATTACAGCAGTGATACCTGACAGTGGTTCAGGGAAGCAAAGACTTGATTTTGGATACGACCCGATGGGCAACAGGGTAATGAAGAAAGTGCAGTTGACCGATGATACTTCTTCTTATCCTGTTTCACAGTACTATATGCGTGATGCACAGGGTAATATTTTATCAGTTTACTCGTTATATTATGATACTGTGTTTAATCGCTGGCAGTTGAAGAACATTGAATCTCACATATACGGGAGTGCCCGGTTGGGAATTGACCACAGGGATGTCATTACAGGTTTATACGTTGGAAATATGTTGGCCAATGACTCATTGACCCTGATCAGCGGTCATCAGGACACCTTAGACATCGTTATAGAAGACGTTGTTGCTGAGATCATTGACGGCTTCCAGTCAGCAGCAGGGGATACGTCCCAATTATTCATCGAACTGGATTCTGTTCATACGATTATTAAGGACTATGGTAAGCTGAATTACATGTCAACTTACACTATCGAAGGTGATTGTTGGCTGAAAATTTCTGGTACCTTTGTTTCTGCATCAGAGTTCATATCCCGGATTCCGCCCAATTATTTTGTGTTTATCCGCAAGAAGACTGTAGAGAGAGAGCTGGGCAATAAGGAGTTTGAACTCACAAATCACCTTGGCAATGTCATAAGCACGGTAAGTGACCGGAAGCTTTCAGTTGAAGACCCTGATTCAGCGATGTATACAGCATACTATGCACCGAAAATATTAACTGCGCAGGATTATTATGCTTTTGGCATGATGATGCCCGGGAACACATATTCTATCGATGATACTATCGTAATGGTTGTTGATACAACCAGCGATACTGGTTATATCAGGATGCCGAAAGAAGGCTATAGGTTCGGTTTCAACGGCAAGGAGAAGGTGAATGAGGTGTATGGAGATGGAAATGCGTATGATTTTGGGGCGAGAATATATGACCCAAGGGTGGGGAGATGGTTATCGATGGATGTGTTGTATGCTAAGTATCCTAATTTGACTCCATATGCTTTTTCTGCGGACGCACCTATTTTAATAATAGATGTTGATGGACGCGATATATTTATCGCATATAAAGAAAAAAATGAAACCACAGGAAAAACAAGTATTCAAAAAGTGAAATACGTGAATGGTACGTTAATCAACGAAGATGGGACTGAGTACAAAGGAAACAATGAGTTTATTATGGAAGCATTTGTTGCTTTGGAATATACTAAGAATAATAGCTCTCAGGCATCACAAATATTGACCGAGATGGAGACAAATTCTGCCTCCTTTACAATAAATCAAATAAAAAGCAAATATGTAAGATACAGCACAGAAACTAAGGATAATAACAACAATATATACTGGAATCCATATCTTGGGATTAGTACAGGTTATAAGGGTAGGCAAGGGATATTATCTCCAGGCCTCACTCTAATTCATGAATTGATTCATGGTTATTTAGAAAGGATAAAGGGCATGAGTTTTAGCCCAGATGACATACCCAACAATAGATATTACGAAGATGAATATTTAGTTGAATTCTTCGAACAAGTTATCTGCAAACAACTCAGAAACAACAACTTTAAGGAGGGTTACCGAAATGATTATATGGACACGTGGTCTGCTCCAAAGGTGCTAAACTCAACTTCTACAACATCTAATCCCACTTTAAGAAAAAAAGCAGGAGCTTCGTTTGGAAGAATGAAGAAACAAGATTCATCGACACAAAGCAAAAACACAAGACACTTATGAAACATTTTATAATTACTTTATCAATATTATTAGTAATATCACTTCATTCTTGCGGACAAGTTGATAATACTTTTATTTTAGGACAAGGTTTCCGAAACATCAGACTAGATGTGGATGATTCATCTAGTTTATGTAATAAACTAGATGAATATCATATAAAACATATCAAAGGTGGTATTTATGGGGATTGTGTTTATGGGCGACGAAATTTTTTCATCACAAGTGATGCTGAATATTATTTTGACCATGGAACTAAACGGGTTTTTGCAATAAAAATTTTTGCAAAAAGTGGACCATGTAGTTTTGATGGGATTTGTCTCGGGACGTCATACTATAAGGAAATTATTGATTTGTTGGGTTGCCCAGATGATATACATTTTCAGAAGAATCAGAAATTTGCTTTCGAATATTATTCTAAAGGAGCAAGGTTTGTTTTCAATAAAAGGAAAATACTTGATATTGTAACCATATATATTCCGCGAAAATAAAAGGTTTTATTAGCGTAAGCCTCTGGCCAACTGCATCTTGCTCTTCTGAACAAAGCCGCGGAATTTGGGTGCATATATTTTATTACACGTCAGGATAAAGGAACCACGACGTTTGTGATGGTTAAACAGCGACTCAGAGTGGCATAAGCCAGGCAAAGTGTAAACGGTAAATAACAATGCAGATCTTCGGTAATTAAGAATGCAAGTTTTTAATCATTTGTAACAAACCCGAGATCAATGCAGTCATAGCAATACGCCCTCAACTCGATCATCAAAAACCGTCATAATATTTATCCTATCTGAGAACCCGCTGCAAAGCACTGACATTCTGCATTTAATATCCTTTCTTCCCGGCAGAGTGCATTAAAAACCGGCCAACCACCCTGCAGTAAATGCAGTTATTGAAAGTGATAATAGAACACCACATCCCGCTGCCAGCGCTTAATCGACCGCTGGCGTCCCACTGTCCCGGGAGTATGTATATAGGGAGAAAACCGGGAAAATAGTAAAAACCCGAATAAAACCGCCGGAATCGAGCCGGGGGCTTTTTCTTAGTAATGCGATGACATCTCTTTTAAATTGAACTAATGATTTTTGGCCTTTTTAACGGAAAATCTTAATTTTACCTAAAGTTTCAAATGCCCTAACCACAATAAAATCAAAGGTTTGAACAGGATCATAGATATAATCCAAAACTTTCGCAGTCCCTACAGTTTTGGGTTTAATGGCAAGGAGAAGGTAAATGAAGTCTATGGAGATGGAAATGCGTATGATTTTGGGGCGAGGATGTATGATCCAAGATTGGGGAGGTGGATGAGCTGTGATCCTCTCTCAAATAGATTCCCATGGATGTCTCCTTTTTGTGCTTTTGACAATACCCCCATCTTAAAAATAGATCCTACTGGGAAGTCTGGAATTGTAACAATCGATAAGGAGAATAAAACTATTACCGTGACATCACATTATGTTTTTTATGGCGAAGGATCATCTCCCGAGCTTGCAACTCAAACAGCGCAAGACATCCAGAATAAATGGAACGCAGCAAATGGGAAGGTTACAATTGACAATGTTGAGTACTCTGTGCAATTTGATATTACTGCCGAGCATAGAGATTACACACTAGGACGAATAGATCCAAATACAGGTGCAATAGTTCAAAACTCTTTAGAAAATGAGATCGCGAATAATACAGATTATAAAAACAATTATATTAAAGTCGAAGGGCGACCTACCCCTCAAAGTATTTCATATATGGATTCATGGGGGGCAGGTGATGGAGCAAATACTGGCGTATGGTATAATGAAAATATTAATGGTGAAGGAACAACAACTGAAGGTCACGAATCTGCGCATGGGTGGGGTGCCGTGAAAGGAACTAGAGATCACCATCCTGTATCCAAGAATCTTATTGGGTCTTGCCTCCCCCCTGGAATATTGTACCCTCGCGGAGTATTGGTTGACGAAGACTACAGGTATTCAAATTGGAAAGAAACAGGTTATTATGGATTAGATGCTAACAAAAGAGAAGTGAATCAGGAGGATATTGATTACCTTAACTTGGATAAACTTGAATTTGATGACAAGGGGTCGGCGAAAATTGGAGGTCTTACAAAAAAAAAACACTAATTTCCTTAAATACTCTTGAATTCAGTTTGTAAATAAAGAAATATTTTCTGGCAGAGAAGTTGCTGCATTTTTTAAAAAGACCATATATTGAATTTTTATAGAATTAATATGAGAGTGATCATTTTAAGAAGGAAAAATTGCAAGCCACACACTGACTCTCAATATAAGATTCCTTTTAAAGCTTTGCTTATATTGAGTTTTTTAGTAATTGTGAATTCTTCTTTATTTGCACAAAATAACAGTTATGAGAAAATTTTGGGCAAGTGGGAAATCTCAAATGAAACAGGTACTATAAATTATGTGATTCTTCATTTCAATAGTGATTCTACAGCCATTCTTTCGAGTTATGGTGATACATTATTCAGATACTCCTATCTTATTATGGATGATAAACTAAATTTTATTTCAATGAACAATTTGGTTTTCAGCTGCCCTATTATTTTGTTGTCAGATAATGAGTTGATTTTAAGAGATCTTTTTGAAAATAAGGGTGATCAGATTTATAAAAAAGCGGAGAATGATGTAAATAATTATTAATTTGCGAATCCGTTTTAAGAAACCCGATGAAATCTATCCTTCATCGGGTATATAATTTTCATTTACTTCTTGAATTTTCTCAGCAATCATGCTAATTACGCCCATTACGTCCTGGAAGAACCCGCTGTGTACCATGATGCTTTTTTTAGCATCACCGACAGCGATTTGAAACTCGCAGAACTTACCCGGCATTGTCCTTATCCAAACAATAGCTGCTGAGCCGCAATTTGGTTCTTGCTGTATGCTTTTTCTTTTCTTATTTTCCTTGCAGAAGTGAAAAATATTGTGTATTTTTGTTATAATTCTGATAAAGAGCGCTTTCTCCTTTCTACACTTTATGTTATAATGCCATTATGGATCGCAAATTACCTAAAGAAGTAAAAGTTTGCCTTTGGTCTTACGACACAAATAAGATCAGCCTTTCCAATCCGGATGATCGTTTTAGAGTAATTTTTAACGTACTTAATTACGGGACAAGAGAAGCGGTAGATTGGCTTTATGAAAATTTCAGCGAGAAAGAAATTAAGGGAACTATTAAAAACAGCATTGCATCTGAATGGGACAGAAAGTCCCTTAATTTTTGGAGGCTGATTTATCAAGTTTCACCTGCAAGAAAAAGCCGGTTTGAGTAGATTAATGGTAAAACATTACATATCCGATGTTGATGAGTTCACAACCCGTCAGCATGGTCAGTCGGATGCCTGCTTTGGGAAGGGCGTTGCATGCATATTTAATAAAAGGAAATTTTCTCCCGGATCGACATTTATTGCTAAATTAGCCGTTGAAAATATCTTCGGCAATTAATTAAGCCAATAAAATGAGCATCGATGAAGTTTCCATACCTGATGAAATTATCAGCGATAAAATATATCTGATCAGGAATAAAAAAGTAATGCTGGATAAAGATTTAGCATTGCTTTACGGAGTAACCACAGGCAACCTGAATAAAGCCGTTAAAAGAAATATTAAGCGCTTTCCTGATGATTTTATGTTCAGGTTGACCAAACCAGAGTTTGATAACTTGTTATTCCAATTTGGAACATCAAGTTGAGGTGGGAGCCGGAGTCTTCCGTATGCTTTTACAGAGCAGGGTGTGGCCATGTTGTCAGGCGTTCTAAACAGCGACCGGGCGATTCAGGTGAACATTCAAATCATGCGAATATTCAGCAGAATTCGCGAAATGTTGGTTGAAAATTTAAGTTTACGAATAGAGGTTGAAACGATCAAAAAGAAACTTGCCAGTCAGGATAAAAGTATTGAGCTTGTTTTTAGCTATCTTGATGAATTACAGGAAAAGCATGAAAAACCTCAAGCCAAAAAGCAAATAGGATTTATAAAGCCTTGTGACGAGTAATTTTTCAAGCATCCGTGCAAACGACAATTCAGTATTGGGCATGAGTACTTTCAACAGAAACTGATCCGCGGATGGAACCGCCACAGGGGCTGTCAACCCTGGCTGAATAATTTTTCCCTAACTTTGTCAGCCCATACATCCCCTTATGAAAAAGACACTGCTTCTCTGTATGCTTATGACGACTGCCCTGTGTTTACAGGCGCAGCAGCCTTACTTTCTTTCCGTTCACCAGGAAGAAAGTGAGTATTACAAAGCCCTGGGCAGGGATCATTACCAGATGGACGAAGAAGAGTACCGGGCCGTCGCTTCGGCCAGGGCTAAGACCATGCGTGCGGGCTGCACGCCCGATAAGGTCATCTTCGGTTATCATCCCTACTGGAATGCCGATACCGTTTGCCTCGACTACCGCTGGGAACTGCTGACCGACCTCTGCTTTTTTTCCTACGAGGTGGACACCCTGACCGGAAATGCCCTGAGCACCCACGGATGGACGACTTCAAGGGCGGTCGACTCGGCCCTGGCCAATGGCGTGAGGGTACACCTCTGCGTCACCCTTTTCGACGGCCATGCCTATTTCTTCAATAATGCCTCCGCCAGGCAAACCCTCATCACCAATCTCATCAACCTGGTACAGGCCAGGGGAGCCCACGGTGTGAACATCGATTTTGAATCTGTCCCCTCTTCACAGAAAACCAATCTTACCGCCTTCCTGATCGATCTCTGCAACCAGATGCACACCGCTATACCCGGATCACTCGTCAGCATTGCTTCTCCGGCTGTCAACTGGAACGGCACCTTTGAAATTGCCAGCCTGAACAATTATCTCGACTGGTTCGTGATCATGGGTTACGATTATTACTGGAGCGGGAGCACCAGTTCTGGCCCCTTATCGGGACTTTACAGCATGACCTGCGGAACTACCGATAACCTGTCGCGTACACTAACGTACTACCTGTCCAACGGCGCATCAAAGGAAAAGGTCGTTCTCGCGCTTCCCTATTATGGAAGGCAGTGGAAAACCACCGGCAGCGCTGTGCCTTCACCCACCATCGCCGGAACCTCAACTTCCCGGACATACCGCACCATCCGCATGAACAGCAGTGGTTATTACATACCGGCCAACCGGGGATGGGAACCCAACAGCCTGACGCCCTATTATGTGTTTCACGACGGAACCAACTGGAATCAGTGCTTTGCCGACAACGAGAAAAGCCTGGCTTACCGCTACGACATGGTCCGCCTGCGGGATGTTGCCGGTATCGGCATCTGGGCCCTGGGCTATGATGATGATTATCCCGAACTCTGGAACCTGCTTGAGGAAAAGCTGACCGATTGCCGCGTGGTTCCCTGTTCCGATACCCTGTATGATCTGGGCGGTCCGGGTTGCAATCATTTCGATAATGAAGACTTCACCTGGACCCTGGCGCCCGATAATGCCACCGGTCTCAGCATGACCTTCAGCAGTTTCAGTCTTGAGTCGGGATGGGATTCCCTCTGGATCTATGATGGTCCCTCTATCGCATCCCCGCTTATCGGCGGGTATTCAGGCACCGCCGGTCCGGGAACGGTAAACGCCTCCGGCGGCGCGCTTACCCTGCGCTACCACAGCGACAATGCCACTACCCGTCCGGGCTGGATGGCCATCTGGAACTGCACCTCGGATAACATCCTCCCTGAAACCTTCGTCAGCGCGAATACCTGGGAAACCGGCAATTTCACGGCTCTTTTCACCGATACTGATAATCTTGGAATTGATGAGCGCTATTATCAGGTACTCGATTTCGACGGAACGGAATGGCGGGCTCAGCCGGCAGCCGGTTTTTTCAACGATCAGTTCACCACCACCATTCATCCTGAGTGGACGGCCGACAGCGGTGTGTGGTCGGTGAACGCCGCGCACCTGCTGCAATCAGACCCGCTGAACGAGAACACCAATATCTTCGCCATGCTGAGCCAGGATGACCAGTCGGCCTGGTTGTACCACTGGCAGATGAACATCGGGGGAAGCGGGCCCAACCGAAGGGCGGGACTGCACTTTTTCTGCGATGATCCATCCGGAGAAAACCGCGGCAACTCTTATTTTGTCTATTACCGGGCCGATGATGACAAGGTACAGATTTACCGCTGTACCAATGACGTGTTTTCATTAAAAACCAACATCGCCTGTGCCATTGATCCCAATACGTGGTACGACTGCAAACTCACCTATGATCCGCTGAGTGGTGTGGTGAGGGCTTATCTGAACAATGAACTCATCACGCAGTGGACTGATCCTTCACCGCTGGGCTCGGGCAATTCCGTATCGCTGCGCAGCGGAGGATGCAGTGTGATGTATGATGATGTGAAAGTCTACCGTTCACGGGGCATCAGCGAAACGGTGAGCGTGGGCCCCGGGGCGGAGGTTCGTTACCAGAACCCCGATCCCTTTACCCCCTCATGCAGTATCCGCAGCCTGGTCACCGATCAGGTCGGGTGGTGGTCAAATACCGGCAGTATCGACATCAACATCGACTGGACGCCCCCGGATTCCGGACTCATCCTCAACGACGGGAATGCTGCCGATCTGGATACCTCAGCCCTCACTCATCTGTACGAGGCCAACTGGACCCAGGCCGATGATCCGCATTCGGGTGTGCTTGCTTACCATTTCGCCCTTGGAAGCAGTCCGGGCGACAGCAATGTTATTGGCTGGACCGGTCTGGGGCTTGTACTTTCATACAGCCAGGGGGCATTATCGCTGATCCCGGGTCAATGGTATTTCGCTTCGGTGAGGGCGGTGAACGGGGCAGGACTGGTTTCAGCGCCCTGGCACAGCGACGGGATATTCATTGAAGCGGCCACAGCGGTGGGCGGGGAGAATCCGGTCATCACCGGAGTTTTCCCCAATCCTTTCAACGACAGGCTTACGCTGGAGCTCATGCTGGAGCAAGGCAGCAGGATGGAATTCCGCTTTCTGGATATGGAGGGAAGGATACTGTGGAAAGAAGAACGGCAACTGGCCGGCGGTTTTCACCGCCTGAGCCTGCACCCTGGCGTGGTCCTGAAGGCTGATGCCGTTTATGTGCTGCAGATCCTGGATGAGGGTAAACCGGCTGCAGGGATACGACTCCTGAAAGCCAGTGATAAGAACAGATAATGAATTTTTTCAGAAACATACTGATTATCCTTCTGGTCCTGCTGCTGGGCTCCTGCTGTCGCCGCCATTTCCTGGCCGGCAGCGACCAAATCATGATGCGTTCACCGAAGCTGATCCTGGAAGCCAGGGGGGATACCGTTCCTTTTGAGATCAGGGTGAAAGTCCCACCCGGAACGCTTTGCCGGGGGATGACACTTGAGCTGACGCCATGTCTGAAGACTGACAGCCTGCGCACGGTATTCCTGCCCTACACGATCGGCACGGATAAGGGCGATACTTCCGTGTATTATTGCGGGAAGGGTGAGGAACTCCGTCTGAAAGGCTGGTTCATGAATTTCGCTGCACTGCAGGATTCATGGTTCGTGGTGGAATGGAAGGCTGTGCACAAGGGGAAAGAAGCACCGATGTCGGAGCGTCTTCTG
>CALGYY010000117.1 GCA_937934705.1 uncultured Bacteroidota bacterium | reverse complement strand
TGACGATGTGATCGCGTGTGAACGAGCCCCGCAGGGGCGTCATATCAATAACAAGGTGACGATGTGATCGCGTGTGAACGAGCCCCGGGGGGGCGTCATATCAATAGCAAGGTGACGATGTGATCGCGTGTGAACGAGCCCCGGGGGGGCGTCATATCAATAGCAAGGTGACGATGTGATCGCGTGTGAACGAGCCCCGCAGGGGCGTCATATCAATAACAAGACCCATCAAAAGGGAACAACATTAGCGTTGCATGAAAAATTCCCTATATTTGCTTAAACATCACCTCCCATGAGAAACCTCTGCCTGCTGCTGATTGTTATAGTCCTGCTCGCGGCCTGCACCAAATCAACCATTAAGAAATACGGATGTGACGAACTCCCTCTGAGCGGGAGCATCTGTATTCCTAATATTTTTACACCCAATGATGACGGAATTAATGATGTATTGTATGTGAGGCAAAGCCCCGGCCTGCCCCAGATCGACACCATGGTGTTCCGTATACTGGATGGTACAGGTGCAATTCTATTCTACTCCAGTGACCCGGCTGTGGGTTGGGACGGGAGCTATAACGGGAAAAAGAAATCCGGAGTCTATACCATAGAAATTGAAGCCACTTTGGTTGGCGGTCAGATTGTGGAATACTCCGGTACCGTGACCTGTATGACCAAAAATCCGAACGAATACGTGGTGGATGATTGCGCGAACTGCCGGTTCGACAATCAGTTCAACGGCAACGGAGGATTCGATTCCGGACTTCCGACCGGTGAACCCAACGGTGTTTGTCCATAGTTCCCGGCAGCCGGAGTAATGAGAACCCTGCATCCTGTGGTCGCAGCGATCATCTGCCTCCTGATGACACTCCTCAGGCTGATACATTTTGTATCTTTGCAAAAATTTTATCAATGTCAGCATTATACAGCGAGCAGGAGCAGATCCGCAGGCAGGCAGCGGATGAATTATTGAAGTTGGGAATAGATCCATGGCCCGCAGAAGGTTTTGAGGTCAATACCACAGCAGCAGAGATCCTGGAAAAGTTCCCGTCAGACGCTTCCCTGTTTCAGGAGGTTAAGATCGCGGGACGGATCATGAGCCGAAGGGTCATGGGAGCGGCCGCTTTTGCGGAAATACAGGATATCAGCGGGCGGATCCAGCTGTATTTCAAACGGGATGACCTCTGCCCTGGTGAGGATAAAACCCTCTACAATACTGTATTCAAGCGCTTGCTCGATATTGGTGACATCATCGCCGCTGAGGGATTTGTGTTTGTCACCCAAATGGGAGAAACAACCCTGCATGTCAGAAATTTCCGTTTATTGTCGAAATCGCTGAGGCCACTGCCCATCGTTAAAGAAAAAGAGGATCAGAAATTCGATGCTTTTACTGATCCTGAACAGCGTTACAGACAACGCTATCTCGACCTGATCGTGAATCCCCACATCAGGGAAACATTTGTTCTGCGTTCTCGACTGATCCAATCCATGCGCAATTTTCTGAATGCGAAGTCATACCTGGAAGTGGAGACACCTGTTTTGCAGCCCCTTTACGGGGGTGCGGCCGCACGTCCGTTCAAGACCCATCACAACGCACTGGATGTCACACTTTATCTGCGTATTGCCAATGAACTTTACCTGAAACGGCTGATTGTCGGGGGATACGATGGCGTATTTGAGTTCGCCAAGGATTTCCGTAATGAGGGGATGGATCGTTTTCACAATCCGGAATTCACCCAGATGGAGTTGTATGTTGCATACAAGGACTATTACTGGATGATGGATCTGGTGGAAGAAATGGTAGAAAGGATTGCGCTGGATCTTCATGGGACAACTGCTCTCCGTGTCGGGGATCACATGATCGATTTCCGACGGCCCTGGAAACGCTTCACGATGTTTGAAGCCATCAGGGAATTCACCGGAATGGATATCAGCACCATGGATGAGGCCGCACTCCGTGAAACGGCCGCAAAACTGGGTGTTGAGCTGACACCTGCAATGGCCAAAGGAAAAATCATTGATGAGATTTTCGGAGAATGTTGTGAGCCAAAGCTGATTCAGCCCACTTTTATTACTGATTATCCGGTAGAGATGTCGCCCCTGGCAAAGAAGCACAGAAAATATGAAGGATTGGTGGAGCGCTTTGAGGCGATTGTAAACGGCAAGGAACTTTGCAATGCCTTTTCAGAACTCAACGATCCCATTGATCAGCGGCAGCGGTTTGAAGCACAGTTGGAGCTGGGTCGCAGGGGAGATGACGAAAGCATGGTGCTTGATGAGGATTTCTTACGTGCACTTGAGTTCGGAATGCCGCCAACCGCCGGCCTGGGCATCGGCATCGACCGGCTGACCATGATCATGGCGAATCAGCATTCTATTCAGGATGTGCTCTTCTTTCCGCAGATGAAGCCTGAGGTCAAAGCCATAGCTGCGGGCGGAAGCTCACTGACAGAGCTGGGAATTCCGGCAGTCTTTGCGGAACTGATCATGAAAGCAGGTTTTTCGAATGCACAGACCTTAAAAGATGCCACTCCGAACAAGCTTTTCAATGATATTTGTGGTCTTCGGAAGAAACTGAAACTTGATATTCCCGCCCCGAAAGTTGAGGAAGTGAAGGAATGGGTGGAAAAGGCGGGAGCGGTTCAGGAGTAAAATTATTCACTTCTCATCCGCCTTATTTTAATATTCTTTATTTTAGCCGGGTAATCAATCAACCGGATTATTCACTAAAACTCTTTAGGTATGTTAAACATTGATTGGAAAAGCCTTCCTTTCGGTTATATGAAGACCGATTACAACGTCCGTTGTTACTGGAGGAACGGTACGTGGGGGCAGATGGAGGTTTCGGAATCAGAAACCATTGAATTACATATGGCAGCCACTTGTTTGCACTACGGCCAGGAGGCATTCGAGGGGCTAAAGGCGTTTATGGGTAAAGATGGTAAGGTCAGGGTTTTCCGTTGGCAGGAAAACTCCAAACGCATGAACCGTTCTGCTGAAGGGATCATGATGCAGCCGGTTCCTGAAGCACTGTTCGGGGAGGCTATGACGAAGGCTATTAAACTCAATCTGAAGTTTGTTCCGCCTTATGGAACCGGTTCTTCATTGTATATCAGGCCATTGTTGGTCGGATCAGGGCCAAAGGTGGGTGTGAAACCTGCTGATGAGTACCTGTTTATGATCTTTGTCAGCCCGGTGGGTCCTTATTTCAAGGAAGGCTTCAACCCGGTAACAGCCCAGATCATCCGTGATTACGACCGCGCAGCACCGCTGGGAACGGGCCATATCAAGGTGGGGGGCAACTACGCGGCGAGCTTACGTGCTGCTGAGAGGGCTCATCATGAAGGATATGCCACTGCCATCTTTCTTGACGCCAAAGAAAAGAAGTACATCGACGAAGCGGGTCCTGCAAATTTCTTCGCGATCAAAGGGAATACTTACATCACACCGGATTCCCACAGTATTTTGCCTTCGATAACCAATATGAGTTTGCGCCAGCTCGCCGCTGATATGGGCATGAAGGTGGAGCAGCGTCATGTGGCCGTTGAAGAATTGGCAGATTTTGATGAAGTGGGTGCCTGCGGTACCGCTGCGGTGATTTCACCGATTAAAAAGATCTTCGACCGCGACAGCGACCGTGTTTATGAGTTTTGTAAAGACGGTAAAGCCGGACCGGTTTCAACCCGCCTTTACGAAAAACTGAGAGCCATACAATATGGCGATGAACCTGATCCGCATGGATGGGTGACTGTTATTGAGTAAGATGAGGAGGCGGTGACAAACCGCCTCTTTCATTATTCTTTGGTTCCGATCAGAACATCTTTCAGTCGTTTCTCTATGTTCATACTGGGACTTTCAGCGGGATGTGCCACAAAGCGTCCCGAAGGATCAAGCAGGATGAAGTAAGGATAGGTTGCAATGCCCCATTCACGCAGAAATTCATAATCCTGACTGAAATGAAGCAGGGGCCAGGGGTAATCGTGGTCCCTGGCAAAATGGAACATTTTCATGTATTCGCGGTCGCAGCAAATACTGATAAAGCTGACATTCCCCTTATATTTTGTATACAGGGAGCGCATCATTTCCATTTCTTCAAGACTGGCGATGTTCCATGTTGTGAAGAAATGCAGATAAACATATTTTCCCCGGAATTGCTTCAGGCAGAGCGTGTCGTCGCCTGCACCGGGCAGACAGAAATCCGGCGCCTCCTCCCCGGGCTCAAAACGGGTGAGAACTTCCATCAGGTTGTTGGCGATCAGGCGGTGCTCCTCAAATTTAGTCTGATCCGCTGCCTGTCTGAGCATATGCAGGATATTTTTGCGGTCGAAGCCCTGCGCAGCATACAGGTTTTTCAGGGTTTCCAGCATGACCGCCTCCCTTAGTATTTCATTCACCAGTTGGGGATCTGCTCCTGCCGAGTCCAGTAATGCAGACCATGATGCCTGATGGTTGACGATCAGGCGGTATTTGTCGACACCAATTCCCTGACCGATATTCATATAGTAATCTTCATAAAAATGAATGAAGAAATTCATATATTCGATATTGCGATAATCCGGTCTGCGTTCCGAGAGATAGGTCTCAAACAGTTTGCTGGTGCTGCTTTGAGCATTCATGAGATAAAGGTCCGCAAAACGGTACTCGCGGTACTTCATGAAGAAATCATTCCTGAAGTCTGCGAATATCGTATCGCATTTCATTTTAAGCGTGTCAATTGCTTTTCGCATCCGTTTTTCAGCAAAACCGATCAGGTTATCCTGCAGAAAACGATTGGTCAGGCGGTTGAAATGCTGAATGGACAGATTTAATGCGTCATTACTGTCGGGGACGACCTGCATTACCAAAGGCTGAAGATTGTGGTTGATACGATCGGTCAGGTCACTAAAGACCAGTTTGCAAAGTCTGAACTGATATTCACCGCCCGGTTCCAGGCAGGCTTCACCGTAGTAATAATCAATGTTGAACCAAACGTATGAAGTGGATTTCAACGGAATCCTGAGGCTGAAGTTTCCTGCAGAATCGATGCGTCCCCTGGCCAGGATGATTTCTTTACCTGAAATATAATCGCTGAAAGTACCTGCAGCGATCATATGTCCTGCAGCACCCTCAGCCCTTCCCGTCACCAGGGCTTCCTGCGCGCCTGCCCTTTCGGCGGTCAGCACCAGAAAGAAGATACACGTTATGATCCTGAAGTGTCGTCCCATAAAAAATGAGCCTCATCCCAACTCCTCCCGTGCGGAACGAGCTTACCGGGATGAGGCCTTTACCCCCTGTTTTGATGTACCCGCTTAATAAACGAGTGTTGCATCTGCAATATTATGATTGACAAAAAAATTAAATCTTCACACAGGGCGGGACAAAATCGCTGATATCCCCGCCGTAACGGATAAGCTCTCTTACAATCGAAGAATTCAAGGCTGTAAATTCCGGATCGGCAAGAATGAAAATGGTTTCAATACCGCCTTTGATCTTACGGTTCACCTGTCCGATACTTCTTTCGAATTCAAAATCGGCTGATGTTCGTAATCCCCTCAGGATAAATCCGGCTTTGCGCGTCAGGCAGTAATCCACAGTGAGTCCCGAATAATGTCCGGCTTCAACCTGGCTGCAGTCGGCAAAGGTCTGCCGTATCCATTCCAGCCTTTGTTCCAGCGGGAAGAAATACTTCTTGTCGGAATTTTCTCCGATCGCGACAATCACCTTATCGAAAAGAGGAAGGGAGCGTCTGATGACATTCTCGTGCCCCCGGGTGATCGGGTCGAAAGAACCAGGGAAAACGGCTATCCTTGTCATATCACAATTTTTACAAAAGTACAAAAGCTTAACGTACCACCTTTCTGCTAATGATATGGCCGCTTACAGTCTTTATCACGAGCAGGTAAGTTCCGCCGGGGATTTCTCCTGCCTCTAAGGTAAGAGGAGGAGATAGTGGTCCGGACCAGGATCTGATCAGTGCGCCCTGCAGGTTCAGCAGACGGATTTCTGACAACTCTTCTGCACCTGTGATCCTCAGATCGTCTGCCGATGGATTCGGATAAACCCGGATGTTTTCTTCATCCTGAACTTCCCCGAGGGCCGAGACATCCGGCCAGTAACATTCAGTAAAAAGCGGATTGGACCATACCAGGGTTGAATTCCGGTGAATACAGAGTACATGATATTCCAGATCTGCAACGCAGAAATTGTGATGGGGTTTCACCGGAGAGAAAGTGCTGCCGAATCCCTCCACCCAGTATTCACGGGGATTTGCCCCGCCGTTCAGATTAAAGATCATCACTTTTCGCAGTTTCCCGTCAAGGAAAATATATGATGACGAATCAACCATAAAAGAGAGCGGGGCGCAGGTATATCCCATATGGGTTTCTCCTTCATCGAGGGTATCGATATAGATCTCCTCTTCAGGGCCGCAGGGGTTGTGAAGGTCTTTGTACCAGACAATGCCTGCCGCTGTATCTTCGCGGACAAGGCCATCAAGATACATCACACTAAAGAGGGAATCGTCCGAACTGTAAAATTTATAGTATTGATTTCCGGAATATGCCGTATCGCCGCTGATCTTCATGAATACGGTCTGTACGGGGATACCGAAACTCATTACTCCGATATTCCATGTATACGTAGTGTCAATCAGGCTCAGCTGCTGGCTGTGCCCGAAAAACGGGCACAGCAGCAGGAGCATCAGAAGGTTTTTTTTCATTGCAGATTATTTTCTGGCAGATGTCTTTTCGTCATAAGGAACCACTTCAACCCATTTTCCTGAAGAACTGGCATTGATGGTATTGTCGTACATGGCCTGAGCCACGAAGCCCGGCAGATAGAAGCGGCCAAGATAACTCGCGTTCAGCATTACCCTGTATGTTTTACTGACCTTGGTCTGAAGTCCGAAGAAAGTATTCACGCGGTCGTCCCTGAAATCCTGGTAGTCGTAAGGATCGTTCTTGACCCTGCCGCTGAACTCATCCATACGGGTATTGTGGATCTCCCATCCAGACGGGAAGACAGAGGTCAATGCGAGATTGTAGTAATGACCCATCAGACCCGGGTTTCCGATCTTGATTTCACAAATGAAATCAGTCCCCTGGGGCAGTTTGGAAATGTCGATTTTACCGCCCTTCAGGTCTGTGAAATTCACGTCAATGGTCAGATTGCTGGATGCTGCCTTTTCTTCACCTGCCGCCGGAACGCCCTGCAGGATCACCCTGGCATACAGAATACCCCTGGATTTGTTCTGGATTTTCACCTTGCCTTTCTGGGCTTAGCCTTTCAGGTTCATGTCGACATTCATCACCGACTTCTTGCTGGTTTTGCTCACTGCCTGGCCATTATTCAGGGTATAACTCAGATCCAGACCCGAAGCGGTACCGTTTTGTCTGACAAACCGGCTGATGGCGATCAGACTGTAGGCAGTGGTTTGGGTGCTCATCCAGTAATCTTTGCTGAGGTTGGCTGAAAGGGTCTTTACCAGTGGTGCAGCTTTGGTGAACTGTCCCATGAGGCATAAAGCTTCAATGATCATGGCCTGATCCCTTTCGGGTGAACCATAAGTGAAGTATTGCTCCCGGTAATAGCTTATGGTTGTTGTGGCACTGCTGACAAGGGCTTTGGCCACCTCGGGCTGGCCTGCCAGCTGATAGGCCGCGGCAAGTCTCCATTTGGCAGCGGCCGAGAGGTTCTTCTGCTCGCGTAAGAGGTTCATTGCACCCATTTCCGGTGATCCCGCCAGCGCCAGGGTATAGAGCCGATAGGCCTGGGAGAGATCAGAGTTGAAGTAATAGCGGTTCATATTGCTGCTCCAGGCATTGGCTTGTTTGCGCTGGTATGTTTTCCACTTGCTCAGGAAGGTGGCGGATACCGCGTATCCCTTTTCTTTCGCCTCAAGCATGAAATGTCCGGCATAGGTTGTTGCCCAGTCATCCGCATAAGTCGATCCCGGCCAGTAGGATAAACCTCCGGTGGCATTCTGGAAGCTCAGAATCTTACTGATTCCTGCTTTGATATTTTTGTCAATCCTGGCTTTATACTTTTCGTCCAGTTCCATGAGTTCACCCAAGTAAAGCTGCGGGAATACTGCCGAGGTTGTTTGTTCGACGCAGCCATAAGGATAACTCACCAGGTATTTGAGACGTTTTTCAAGATTGATGGGAGGAATCGAAGACAGCTCCAGTGTTCCCTTATTGGTTCCGGCAATCCCGGGCGGGACATAATTCCCGTTCCAGGTCTCTCCGGGTTTGATCACGGCTTCTACCACCTGGGTCATTTCGGGATTGGGGTTCCTGACCTCAATCTCGATCTCATGAGCTGCCCACTCCTTGCCGCAATTGGCCATCACCTTCACCTTTCCAACGCCCACACCGGGTTTCACTTTGAGCTTGAAAGTGACCAGTTCGTCACCGGTTTGCGCAAAGCTGATCTGTTGCATGTCCCCGCCCTCGATAGTGAACAGATTGTTGGCCTGGACTTTTACCGATACATTTTTAATATGGTTCTCCATGGCGAATACAGATACCGGCAGGGATACTTCTTCATCCGGCCCGACCACCCTGGGTAATGTAGCCAGTAACATCAAAGGCTTTTTAACCGCTACTGTTTTCTCCGCAGAGCCGTAAGCGCCGTCCTGCCCGGCCACCACCATGACCCTGACCGAACCAATGTACTGCGGCATTTTAAAGGTGAAGGTTTTCGACTGTCCGGCCTTTAAGGCAAAAGGACCGAAGAACTTCACCATGGGCTTGAAGCGGTTGGCCCTGTTTTTACCACCACCGCTCTCACCATCATCACCACCCCCGAGGCTTAGTATCCTGTCGAGCTGGCCGCCGTAAGCACCGATAACATCGTCGTACACATCCCATGTGCGGATGCCAAGAGCTTCCCTGGCGTAGAAATAGGCCCAGGGATCCGGTGTTTTGAACTTGGTCAGATCCAGTAAGCCTTCATCTACTACGGCCACGGTATAGGTCATGGCCCTGCCGCTCTCTTCTTTAATGGTGATGCTGGCGTTTTCTTCAGGACGCAGTACATCCGCCATAGAAATGACAGGTTTCAGGTGGGTGTTCTTATTTTCCACATGGATCGGGATCACTCCATACAGACGGATGGGCAGATCGTTCACCGTCTGTGCATGGGGTTGCAGCATGGTCACACTCGCGTAAACGTTGGGTGCCATGTCTTCAGTGATCTTGAAAGAGAAGAAGGTCTGGTTGGCCTCTGTGCGGATCCAGTGGGACTGTATCACGGAGGTACCCGTTTCGATGGTGATCAGAGCCCTTCCGCCTTCTGTGCTGGGAATGGTCAGATTGACCAGCTCTCCCACTTCATATTTGTCCTTATCTGCAGAGAAGATCAGCATGGAGGCCGCTTCTTTGCCTTCACGGGTGCGGCTTGCCCAGTTGGGCCAGTCCACATAAATGATCTTACCCGTGCTGTGTCCGCTCTCAACGTCTGTCGCCCTGATAAAATAACGTCCCCAGTCAGCATCTTCAACTTTGAAATTGAAACTTGCAGCCCCGCTGATGGTCGTCAGTGTTAATGTATCCACCGGGGCGTTGTACGAACTGCGGACAAAATCAGCCAGATCCGAACCGGAATTGTCCCACCACCAGCGCCAGTCCACCTTATAAATGTCGACTTTGATTTTCTTTCCCGGAAGTTTCTTGCCGTTGGCATCCAGGTTAATGAAATTAATGCTGTGCGTTTTTCCGGTCTCAAGTATCATGTCGTATTGCTGTCCCTCAGGAACCCTGATGCCTACATAAGAAGTATACGGATAATAAGGGAGTGAGAAACGGTCAACACTGAAATCACCGCCCTCTTCAAACACGCGGGTTTCAAAATAGGCACGCAATACACCCGGTGCATTTTCACCGAGGTTGATGTCGGGAGTTACCTCCGCTTTGCCTTCTTCATCCAGTTTCCCGTCAAAAATGGTGGTCTGGTCAGAATAGAAACGACGGGCAGGATCATCAAAAACATAGCCCGGGAACTTTTCAAACACTGTTGACGAAGGAACCAGGTTGACATTCACCGTTGCCCTGAGATTTCTGGCAATCGCACCGTGCAGCCAGCGCGCTTCCAGCACACCTTTACTTTCTTTGTGCCCGATCACTTTATCCGCACCGAAATCCAGTTTCACTTTCAAACGGTTGGGTTTGATGGTTTCGATCTTAAGGGTCTTGCTGAAATAGGCACCCCCGACCTTGAATTCTGCCGTATAGTTTCCGGTCACCGCAGACGGATCTGTTGCCGTCCTGAAATCATAAAACCCGTTGACACCTGCAGTACGCACGGCAGTGGCTACTTTTACACCCCTGGGGTTGACCAGGTTGAAAACCACCGGTGCTTCCGGGGGCAGGCGTTTCAGCTTATCCTCCAAAATGAAGGTCAGATAAATGGAATCTCCCGG
Organism: uncultured Bacteroidota bacterium; assembly: GCA_937934705.1. Lineage (GTDB taxonomy): Bacteria > Bacteroidota > Bacteroidia > Bacteroidales > CAIWKO01 > CALGYY01. The sequence goes on along the minus strand of CALGYY010000117.1, from coordinate 56,696 downwards.
GCGCCAGACCCCGCGTTCACCATAGATAAATCCTTTGATCCCTTTGCGGACAGATTCCCCGCTTACATCAAACATACTCAGAGAAAGAGATGAACCGCCCACGAGACGCAGATAGGCTTTTTGCTTTCCGTAATTGGCCACCAGCAGATGTGGCGATTTTTTCAACTGAATCTCAGCCATACCGTCACTGTTGGTCACACCCTTGCCGATCAGCTGGTTCTGGTAATCATAGAAATTCAGACCTACACCGCTCATCGCTGCGGTTGTAACAAGATTGGCAGAATATATATATACCTTGCCGGCTGCGCCTATCTTGGCGATCAGACCAATGTCACTGGCCAGGATATTCCGGCTGTATGTTTTGCCACTGTAATAGTAATCCTCGCAGGGATCTTCATAATCACTTCCCCAGCCGTAATAGTAATAATCATCATAGTAATCATAATAATAATCGTCGTAATCACTGTAATAATCCCAGTCTGATTCTTCATCACCGGTATCGTTCCAGCCTGCAGCAAGGATTTCTTCATCAGTCTGGGGTTCTTCGTCACAGGCATACAGTGAGTATGCTTTCTTGAAACTCAGGCTGACCCTGTAAATGGCGCCGGGTTCTGCCTTGATCATCTCTGAAAGATCAATTGAGAATCTGTTCCATTTTCCGTAATTCACCGGAGCATTGGTGGCAGATGAAAGCAGTACGGTCTTTTTCAGGATGACCTTACCTACACGGCTGAGTTCACGCTGACCATCCAGTTCATTGACCTGAAGGAACTGTGCAATATTGTTTTCATAGATCCTCATGATCTTTACGTCAACAGCTTTCAGGTTGACTGCTTCAAACGGGAAGATCAGTCCATTGGAGCTGGGCAGGATCACACCATTGCCGATCAGCCGGATATCCGGTTTGAGGTCTTCGAAAACGATGCTTTCCGCAACCTTGCGTTTCAGGTTCTTTCCCATACTGTTCTTCAGTGCGGTTTCGATGACCAGTTCCTGGGTGCCGTATTCGCCTTCTCCTACATAAACACGTACTTCATTGTCTTCAATCGCGAAATTGAGTCCCGTGAGATCTCCGATCTTGATGATGCCATCCAGGGTCTGGTCCTCTTTAATTGGATCCGAGAACTGAAGCAGAACGTGCTGTTCCGGCATCTGGAAGACCTTAACACCTGTCAGAATGAAATCATCAATCGACGGAATCAGAACGGTACGCGTATCATCAGATTCAGCACCGATTTCTTTTCCGTTGAAGGTGATCTCCACCGATCCCGCCTCTTTGCCCCTTTTCACGCTGTCGACCTGGAAAGTGAAGGTTTTGCGGTCACCCGAGGCGACCACCGTCACCTTAAGATCTTTCCCGTTCTGCCGGGCGGTAATCGCTTTACTGACAAGATCCGGCCCGGCAACATCAGCTGTGCGGACAGTTCCGGTCACCTTTTCCCAGGCCAGGTTCTTTTTATCGTAGGCCTTATGGTTTTCAACAGTCATTTCTGCTGCCTGCTTGGCCGTATGAAACTGGAAAACGAATGTTTCCAGGCTGTCCGGCATATTCAGAATTTTAGAGATAAAGAATTTCGCCGTATACAAGGTGTTTTGCTTCATCGGCTTATCAGGCCTGAACTCAAGGGTTCGGGTGCTGACCCAGTATGTTTTTCCGTTGATTCCCGGACTGAAATCAAACAGTTTGGCATCAACCGCTTTTTCAAACATGCTGGAGTCGGCGTAGTCGTTGGCCAGCTCAACCCTGATCGTTGATTCGGTGCTGATTACGCTCGAGGTGAAGCCTGAAATGTAGTCTTTAAAAGCAGGGTTTACTTTTACCCTGGCCGGCGCCCCGGTCGTAAACACCAGAATGATGGTGACCACCAGCAATAACGCGATCACTGCAGCGAGAATGATTTTCTTCTTGTCCATGGAATTGGGTTTATTGAAATTTATGGTCAGATAAAGGAAGGTAAAAGTATAAAATATCCGGTCAAAATGTAATCACTGATGCGCATTTTTTACGCGTCGCTTCCGGGTATTGCTCAGGCAGGCATTTGCGGGCATGGTAAAAATGCTATATTTGCTTCCGTATAGGAGGTATTGATCCATGAAAAAAGTCCTGCGCGTTATACTTAAAACCCTGCTGATCATTGTCGTGGTGCTGGTGGCCCTGTCTGCAGGTTTTTTGATTTACTCCAGTCTGACCGATTATCAGCCGCAAGCTGTTGAAGAACTGAGTAATGAGCGTGGTGTCCAGAAAAACCCCGTTTTCACTACCGATTTCAGCTTCCTGAGCTGGAATATCGGTTATTGCGGCCTGGGTCGGGAAATGGACTTCTTCTATGACGGAGGCAGTCACAGTAAGCCCGGTGAAGACTTTTATCAGGAATACCTGAACGGGATCTACAACCGGCTGGCTGATTATGACAGCATAGATTTTTTCCTGCTTCAGGAAGTGGATTCGGACGCATCCAGAAGCTATCACACCGATCAGACTGCACTGATCAGGGAAAGTCTTGAAGGACACACCGCTGTCTTCGCGCAGAATTACAAGGTTGGCTTTGTTCCTTTGCCCGTCACCCGCCCGATGGGAGAAGTTCAGTCAGGCATGATGAGTTGCAGCCGCTTCGTCCCGGCCTCATCACAAAGGATCGCTTCTCCTGTGAATTACAGCTGGCCCATGAAAATATTCATGCTGGATCGCTGTTTTGTGATCCAGCGTTTCCGGCTTGCAGGAAGCGGAGACCTGGTCATCATCAACCTTCACAATTCTGCGTATGATGCTGCAGGGGCTCTCAGAATCTACGAACTCTGGCTGTTGCGGAACTTCATGCTGGCTGAGTACGAAAGCGGAAACTTTGTGGTGGCCGGTGGCGACTGGAATCAGGGCCCGCCGAAACACGACAGCCTGCGGTATAAAAAACCTTACGTCCGCAAACCCGAAGTCCCTGTTCTGGAAAATACTTTCTTTCCCTCAGGGTGGACCCTGGCCTATGACCATGCCGTACCGACCAACCGTGAAGTGAGCGCTCCCTATGCTGAGGGATCGACGCTGACTTCTACCATTGATTTCTTTGTCTGTTCGCCCAATGTTGAAGTCAGGGAAACCCGGGTGCTGGATGACGGCTTCCGGTATTCTGATCATCAGCCTGTGTACATGAAGATCCGTCTTAAAGTAAATCCACTGGAGTACTGTCCCGATGCCTGCAGCCATACCATCCAGATTCTGCTGGACTCTCTCATCAAACTGAATGAAAAAATGGGAGGCAAAGTCAGTGGCGGCGGTAGCTCTGCGAAGGAAGAACCCGTTTTTGACCGCTTTCTGCAAAGGAAATAATCCTGTGCGATGATGGCGGGCGTTTACATTCATATTCCTTTTTGCCGCCGTAAATGCTGTTATTGCAACTTCTTTTCTGTGGCGGCCTTTCACCGTAAGCCTGAATTCCTGAAAGCACTGATGCAGGAGATCGGGCAGGAAAGGCCGGCGGCTGCGCAACAGGAGATCCGTACCGTTTATTTCGGCGGGGGTTCCCCGGGACTGCTCGACCCTTCAGAGATCTTTATGCTTTTGACGGCCCTGAGGGAACGGATGCCGCTTGATCAGAACGCCGAGGTGACTCTTGAGCTGAATCCGGAAGACCTTAAAGAGCAATCGCCGGAGGACTGGCTCAGGGCCGGCATCAATCGGTTCAGTCTGGGGATACAGACTTTTGATGAGCACTGTCTGGACTATCTTTCGAGAAATCACACCGCAGGCGATGCGCAGAATGCCCTTCAAAAACTGATGAAAAGCGGGGCAAATTCCGTTTCTGCTGACCTGATCCTCGGAATACCGGGTCAAACAGACGCTTCGCTCACTGACGACCTGAGAATTCTGGCGGGACTGGGCGTTCATCATATTTCGGTTTACGCGCTAACAGTTGAGGAACAGACCGCGCTCAATGCCAGGATACGTAAGGGGCTGATGGCATCCCCTGATGAAGCACAGACAGCCTCCCAGTTTCTTATAACCATGGATCTTCTGGAAGAATTGGGTTATGAACATTATGAGATCAGTAATTATGCTCTTCCTGAACACCGCTCGAAGCATAATTCCGCCTACTGGAACGGAACAAATTATTGGGGTTTCGGGCCTTCGGCCCATTCTTACGATGGACATTCCCGCTGGTGGAATCCGGCAAATCTGGATACCTATATCCGGATGGCTGCTGCAGCGACCCTGCCTTTGGATCGTGAAGTTCTGAGTCCGCTCCAGAAATTGAATGAATATATCCTGACCCGCATCCGGACGCGCGAGGGGATTGATCTGAAGGAAGCGGCAAGGATATTCAATGAAAAAGTAGTACATGGTATGGAAGAACGAATGGTCGGTCCGTTTGAAAAAGGCTGGCTCGCCCGCGAAGGCAACAGGATTTATCTGTCACGCAGCGGTAAGCTGATGGCCGACCATGTGACTGCATTGCTGATGGATGCCTGAGCCGAACACAGGGCAGGGGAATATACCCGGGAGTGAAATAAGTTTCCCTGATCTGCGTCCTGAATTCTGAGCATTTGATGAATAATGGTATCTTTGCCCCCTTGCATTTTTATATACTAACCGGATCAAAATGAACAAAAGCACCATCAACACCATTGTCGGAATACTCGTGATTTTCGCGATTATCTTTGGCTACAGCATGCTTACGGCTCCGTCGAAAGAGGAAAAGGCTGCCATGCAGAAGAAACAGGATTCCATGGTCAGAGCCGCACAGGAAAAGGCCCGCCTGGACTCCATCAGCGCTTATGCGGTGCAGAAAAAAAACGATTCCATCGCCGCTGCCAGGCTGGCACTGGAAAAGGATACAACTGCCCGGGCTGACAGTATCCGTAAAGAAGAACAGCAGGTGAGGGTGGGAGCCTTTGCCCTTTCATCAAGCGGTCAGAATCGTTATCTGACCGTTGAAAATGATCTGGTCAAATTGCGGATATCCTCGAGGGGCGGGTTTATTTCACAGGTTGAGCTGAAGGATTATAAAACCTATGATCAACGACCCCTGATTCTTTTTGATTCAGATTCCACGCTGACCATGAATTTCTATGGCAGCAACAACGCTTTGTACAGAACATCCTCATTCTTTTTTCAGCCATATGTTGAAGATAAGCGTTTTGAGGGCAAAGACAATATAAAGATATCAGGGGATGATTCCGTGGTTTTCTGCATGAGGCTATATCCTGACCTGAATGACAGCGTGGTGGATAAAACCCGTTTTATTGAGTACCGTTATGTGCTGAAGGGCAACAATTATATGATGGATTTCAGTGTCAACATGGAGAATATGAATACTGTGCTGACGGGGAATTCCAATTACCTTTATTTTGAATGGCGGGCTGACCTTCAGCAGCAGGAGAAAGACCACAAAACAGAGCACAATTCGACCACCATCTATTTCATGCCCAAGGACGACGCAGTTGATTATCTCTCCGAAACAGGGGATGATGAAAAGCAGTTCAAGGTCCCCATGAAGTGGATCTCTTTCAAACAGCAGTTCTTCCTTTCAACACTCATCGCGAAAGAAAGCTTCAAAGAAGCCGATATTGAGGTAAAAACGAAGACAGATACCACTGATCCGCTGTATCTTAAGTCAATGTTCGCACAGATCACGCTGACACTTGAACCCGGCAGCAAGCAGTCATTTCCAATGATGCTGTATTTCGGCCCGAACAAGTACAAGACCCTGACGAAGTACGATCTGGATCTGGAACGTCAGATCCCGCTGGGATGGAGTTTCTTCCTGCTGCAGTGGATCAACCGTTTTGCTGTGATCCCCGTATTTAACTGGCTGGAAACCTATGGTATGAATTACGGGATCATTATTCTTCTGCTGACCATCATGCTGAAGATTGTGCTGTTCCCTATTGCTTACAGAACCTATAAATCTTCGGCAAAAATGCGGGTGTTGCGTCCTGAAGTGGAGGAAATCAACAAGAAGTTCCCGAAGAAAGAGGATGCCATGAAGAAGCAACAGGCCACCATGGCACTGTACAAAAAGGCCGGGGTGAACCCGATGGCCGGATGCGTGCCATTGCTTCTTCAGATGCCGATTCTTATCGCCCTCTACCGCTTTTTTCCCTCCAGTATTGAACTGCGTCAGCAGTCCTTCCTCTGGGCCGAGGATCTTTCAAGTTACGACAGCATCGCCTCCTGGGATACCTATATTCCCTTGCTCAGCGATTTCTACGGCAACCATATCAGTCTTTTCACCCTCCTGATGACCATCACCACCATCATCTACACATGGCTCAACAACCAGCTCATGGGCACTTCACAGCAGCTTCCGGGCATGAAGGTCATGATGTACCTGATGCCGGTGCTTTTCCTTGGGTTCTTCAACAGCTTCGCCTCCGGTTTGAGCTACTATTACTTCCTGGCCAACATGATCACCTTCCTTCAGATGTTCCTCATCCGCAAATTCATTAATGAAGAGAAGATTCATGAGCAGATTCAGGAAAACAAGAAGAAACCGGTGAAAAAGTCCGGGTTCCAGGCCCGACTGGAAGAAATGGCTAAAAAGCGGGGTTACAAACCCACCAAATAATGAAAGCGGGGCCTGTCCCTGAAAAGGATTCCGTCAACCAGCCAACGGCCAAACGCCGCTGGCTGGCCTGGCTGATCCTGATCGCGCTTGTGTTCACCTGGGGAAGTTCATTTATCCTCATGAAGATCGGGTTGACAGTGTTTCCACCCATGCAACTTGGAGCATTACGAATCAGCCTGGTCTTTATCTTCCTGATTCCGTTTCTGGTAGTGCGCTTCCGTAAGGTGAAGCGCAGGCAGTGGCATATTTTTCTGATCAGCGGACTGGTCGGCAGCGGTATTCCCGCTTTTCTGTTTGCATACGCACAAAGCGGGATAGATAGTTCCCTTTCAGGAATTCTCAATTCGCTGACACCCCTTTTTACGATGCTGATCGGGATGTGGTTCTTCAGATATAAGGGGGCGTGGTATAATGTCGTGGGCGTGTTTATCGGTTTGGCCGGGGCCGTGGGTCTGATGGCCGCCAGTGGCGGGGGAGACCTGGCCTTCAATTTCAGTTATGCCTGGTATGTGATCCTGGCTACACTGTGTTATGCGGTGAATATCAACCTTGTAAAAACCTACCTGAAAGACACGGATGCTATCAGTATCACGACCTACGGAGTGGGATCAGTGGGAATTCCCTGCCTGGTGTATTTATTGGCGTTCACTGATTTTATTCCGCGTATGCTTCATCATCCTGATGCCTGGTACGGGCTGAGTATTGTTAATATTCTGGCCGTCGTCGGAACCGGTCTGGCACTCATGCTGTATAATTACATGATTAAGATTTCAAACGTCGTGTTTGCGGCATCCGTAACTTACCTCATGCCCGTGGTAGCTATCTTTTGGGGCGTTCTCGACGATGAAGTATTTCGGTTAATCAATATTCTCTATATCGCCCTGGTTCTTCTGGGTGTGTTTCTGGTCAACGGGCATTTTGGCAAGGGGCATCAAAAGGCCTGAAAGGAACAGCAGGGTGTACTTAATTATTCATCAATCGCTTTGTCTATTAAGATAGAAGTTCTATATTTGCACCCTCAATTTTGAGAGGAAGAACTATAAACGCTTAAGAATATGCAAAGTAAAGGAGCAATCAGGTTTTTGGCCATCGCTTTTGCGCTCGTCAGTCTTTTTCAGTTGTCATTTTCCTACTGCACCCGGACGGTTGAGAGTGATGCAGTGGAATATGCGCTCGACAGCAATGCGGATTCCATGGCCAGAGCCCTGGCAAAGGGTGATGCCGCTAAGGAAATCCTGCTGGTAGACTCGATCCGCTCGAGAATGGAGCAGCATTATCTCGATTCCATGTCGAATGAGGTGATTTACAACTTTTTATGGATCAGAAAATATACCTATAAGGATTGCAAACAGAAAGAGATCAACCTGGGGCTCGACCTCAAGGGAGGAATGAACGTTACCCTGGAGATCTCTCTTCCCGATATCGTTCGTGCACTTTCCGGCAACAGCCAGGATCCCGCTTTCAACAAGGCCATTGACCGGGCCCGGGAAATGCAGCGCAGCAGCGATCAGGATTTCCTTGTGCTTTTTGAACGCGCCTGGAATGAAGTGAACCCGGGAGGAAAACTGGCATCGGTGTTTGTTGTAGGCCTCAAAGACCGCATCAACTTCAACTCCACCAACGAAGAGGTCATGGCTATCATCCGCTCCGAAGCAGATGATGCTATCGATCGCACATTCAACATTCTGCGCAGCCGTATTGACCGTTTCGGGGTAACCCAGCCCAATATTCAAAAGCTCTCTACTACGGGACGTATTCTGATCGAGCTCCCGGGGATCAAAGAGCCGGAGCGTGTACGTAAACTCCTGCAGGGAACAGCCCAGCTTGAATTCTGGGAAACCTACGAATACAAGGATGTTTATGCCTATATGGAGCAGGCTGATAAAAAAGCCCTCGCTGCCATCAGCGGTGCGGCTGACACAGTGGCATTGCCGGACGGAGACACCACCCTTGTCGCTGATCAGACAGATACTGAGGATGTTGCCGCAGATACGACGACAAGCCTGACAGACTCGAACGAAACCAGCCTGATCGATAAAGTGGCCGGTGACACCAATTCGGATACCGGTAAGGATAACCAGAGCTTTGAACAGTACGCCCGTGAACACCCCCTGCTGGCGTATCTGCAACCTGCACTGGTTCAGGACGAAAGCGGTAATTATTTTCCCAATCAGGGTCCCGTGGTGGGTTACTGCCAGATTTATGATACCGCCAGGGTAAACGCCATGATGAAACTGCCCGAGGTGAAAGCCGTTTTCCCCAGGGAAATGCGCTTTGTCTGGACCGTAAAGCCGGTGGATGAGAAAAGCTCCACCCTCCAGATGATCGCCCTCAAAGCATCCCGCGACGGCTCGGCTGCATTAGGCGGTGACGTGATCACGGATGCCCGTCAGGACTTTGGTCAGAACAACTCCAACGAGATCAGCATGTCGATGAATTCTGAAGGAGCGCAAATCTGGAAGAGTTTGACGGCTAATAATATAGGAAAATCAATTGCCATCGTTCTGGATAACTATGTATACTCTTTCCCGACGGTTCAGAGCGAGATCCCCAATGGCCGGTCCTCGATTTCGGGAAACTTCACCCTTGAGGAAGCCAAAGATTTGGCCAATATCCTGAAGGCCGGGAAACTGCCTGCACCTACCCGTATTGTGGAAGAGGCCGTTGTTGGTCCTTCACTCGGGGTGGAAGCCATCAATTCCGGATTGTGGTCCTTCCTGATTGCCATCATTTTCATTATGATGTATATGATCCTCTACTACAGCCGTGGAGGTATGGTCGCCAATATTGCGCTCCTGGTCAACGTATTCTTTCTGATGGGAGCACTGGCCTCACTGGGTGCCGTTCTCACCCTGCCGGGTATCGCCGGTATCGTTCTCACCATGGGTATGGCGGTGGATGCCAACGTGATCATCTTTGAACGTGTCAAGGAGGAAATACGGGCAGGCAAGGGCTCGCGTCTGGCCTTAACAGATGGATACAAACATGCCTACAGCGCTATTATCGACAGTAACGTGACTACCCTCATCGCGGGGATCGTGCTTTACGTTTTCGGATCCGGTCCCGTTCAGGGCTTTGCAACCACACTCATCATCGGTATCCTCTCAACCCTCTTCACAGCGATCTTCATCTCCCGTCTCGTCTTCGAATGGATGCTGAACCGCAACTGGAAAACGTCCTACTGGAACAACGTCACCAAGAACTTCTTCACCAATGTTCAGATCAAGTGGGTGGAGAGCAGGAAGAAACTTTATATTCTCTCAGCCGTGCTGATTTTAGCCGGGGGTGCATCCATGCTTGTAAGAGGCTTCAGCGCCGGTGTTGATTTTGCCGGTGGCCGTACTTATGTGGTGCGTTTTGACAAGGATGTGAAGGCTACCGAGATCCGTCTCGCTCTGAGGCAGACCTTCGGTGAGGATATGGAAGTGAAAACCTTCGGCCCCGATAATCAGGTGAAAATCACTACAAAATATATGGTGAATGACGACGGCCCGGAAGTAGATTCGCTGATTGAATCAAAACTCTATGAAGGACTTAAGCCTTTCTACACCGTGCCGATGAAGTACGAGGATTTTGTTTCATCCACAGCGGAGAACAAGGAGATTGGTAAACTCAGCTCCCAGAAAGTGGGACCGACCATTGCCGATGATATCAAGATTGCCGCCATATGGGCCGTTTCTATCGCACTGATACTGATCTTCGTCTATGTGGCCATCCGCTTTAAGAGGTGGCAGTGGGGACTTGGTGCGTTATTGGCTCTGGTGCATGACTCCATTATCATTATTTCATTGTATTCTTTGCTCTATGGAATTGCCCCCTGGAGTATGGAGATTGACCAAACTACCATTGCGGTACTGCTGACCATTATCGGGTTCTCGGTGAATGATACGGTAATCATCTTCGACAGGATCAGGGAGTTCCGCGCACTTTATCCAAAACGGGAACTGAACCTGAATATCAACCAGGCCATTAACTCAACTCTGGGTCGTACCATCAATACATCAGGTACGGTGGCAGTGGCTCTGCTCGCCATGCTCATCTTTGGCGGGGAGATCATCCGAGGGATGAATTTTGCATTGCTGGTGGGTATCATCATCGGTACTTATTCTTCTATCGGTATTGCAACACCCATTGCTTATGACCTGATCTCGGTGATTGAAAAGAGGAAGCTGAAAAAACTGGCAAAGAAGTAAGAACGCCAAACAACTGCAAAACGGCCGCCCGGAGAGGGCGGCCTTTTTTGTAACCTTTAAGCCGGAAATTGAGTTTAATGGCAGGACAGACCGGTGATTCAGAAAGCACGGAGCCCTTCGGGCCGGATTCACACAGGACATTCCGCTGTAACTTTTGAAGTTCTGTTGTATTAATGTGGACGAATTTTTAAAACGCTTTTTTATTTTATTGACAATTATTAGTTAATTTAGCACCCGACCAAATTATAGGGCTTAATCAAATTATTTTCGTATGAAACTTTTCAGTACAACCTGCGCGCTGCTTGTGTTGTCATTCGTATTGTTTTCGGCTGAAGTGAATGCTCAGAAAAACTTCGGGGCTGAAGCCGATAAAGCATTTGAGACCGAACAGTACTCTGTTGCCATCGACCTTTACAAGCAGGCCTATAATAAAGTGAAGAAGAACAAAGCGGAAAAAGCCAGGATCCTTTACCGCCTGGCGGAATGCTACCGCATGACCAATAATATCAAGCAATCGGTCAGCTGGTTCCAGCGGGTGATTAAATCCGGATATCCTGACGCTACTGCCTATCTTTATCTGGCCGATGCCCTTAAAGCGGATGAAAAGTTCCCCGAAGCCATCATTCAGTATAATGAATATACCAAGCTGAAACCGGATGATCCCAGGGGTAAGTACGGCGCTGAATCCTGTGAACTTGCCCAGAAATGGACCGATGAGCCTACCCGATACGTGGTCGAAAACGTTAAAAAATTCAATTCCAAGCAGTCAGACTTCAGTCCGTATTGGGCCGACAAGAATTACAAAGCCCTGGTATTCACCTCCACACGTGAAGGTAGCCTGGGCAGCGGTTCTGACGGCTGGACGGGTCAGAGCTTCTCCGATCTGTATATCACGACACAGGATAAAAAGGGAGCCTGGAGCGAACCTCTCCTGGTGGATGAAGAGATCATCAATACAACATTTAATGAAGGTACCCCCTGGATCAATAAAAAGGCAAATGTGATCTATTTCACCCGTTGTCCGATCATTAAAAAGCAGAGGATAGGTTGCCAGATTTATTACTCCAAAAAGCAGGGCCGCGGATGGGCAGCCCCGGATACCCTTCTGCTCGTACCGGATATGAGTATTGCAGTCGGTCACCCCACTCTGAGTGATGATGAGCTTACGATTTATTTCTCGAGTGACATGGCCGGCGGATATGGCGGAAAAGACATCTGGATGGCCACCCGCAGCAAGAAAACAAAAGCTTTTGATAAACCTGTGAACCTTGGCCCCGGAATCAATACAGAAGGTGATGAAATGTTCCCCTACCTGCGCGACGACGGTGTTCTCTTTTTCTCCTCCAACGCCCACAGTCTCCTCGGAATGGGCGGGCTGGATATATACAAGGTCAGCAAAGAAGGCGAGAAATGGGGTAAACCTGTGAATCTGCAATCCCCTCTGAATTCTACCGGTGACGACTTCGGAATTATCTTCAAAGGAAACAAGGAAGAAGGTTACCTCACCTCCAACCGCAAAGGCGGAAGGGGTGATGACGATATTTATTCCTTTATTCTGCCTCCGCTCGTGTTTACCTTACAGGGAACCGTCAGGGATGACAGTACCAAGCAGATCATCGCCGGCGCCTATATCAAACTCGTAGGTTCCGACGGAACTACCGTGGAAGATTCAACCGACGCAACAGGTATGTATCGCTTTGGTAAAACCCAGATCCTGGAAAATACATCTTACGAGCTCATTGTTTCCAAACCCAAATACTATTCTACCAAGGGACGTGAAACAACCGTCGGCCTCAATAAGAGCAAGGATTTGGTGCATGATTTCAATCTCCCCCCAATCCCGCCCGAACCTGTTGTACTTCCCGACATTCTGTACGACCTTGCCAAGTGGGATCTCCGTCCCGAATCCATGGATTCACTCAACTACCTTTATAACATCCTGGTTGAAAACCCGAGGTGGGTTATTGAGCTGGCCTCACATACCGACAACCGGCCCATCCCCATGACCAACGACAGCCTCTCACAGCGTCGTGCCAAGTCAGCAGCAGATTACCTTGTGTCAAAAGGCATACATGCACAGCGCATTGTGGCCCGTGGTTATGGCGAGCGCCGTCCCCGTATCTTAGACAAGGATAAATATGTATTGCTTGATCAGAACAAGTATAAAGCCTGCAAGGATCCTATTTTCTTCCCCAAAGGCACACAGATGACTGATGCATTCATCAAATCCCTTAAAACTACCTGTGAAAAGGAAGCCGCGCACCAGTTGAACCGCCGTACTGAATTTACCGTACTCAGCGAGGATTTTGTTCCGCCCGCATCCAACGACAGTTCCGCAACCAATGTGGTGATCTCCATCAACCCCATGGATAATGTGGTGAGCATGCTGCCCACCGGTAGCGGCGCTTTTGAAGCCCGTTGCGTGATCAACGGAATCTCTATGGATTTCAAATACGACGCGGCTGAAGAGAAGATGCAGATCGATGCTGACAAGGTCATGGCAATGATGAAAGAATACCGCATCACCATCAGCGATTTTAAGGATAAGGAGAAGGCTCTCAACGAAGATGGATCCATTAAGGATAATGTGGATATCACCATCAAGAAAATGACCATCGGAAAGAAGGTAGTCACCAATGTGCCGGCTATCGTGGTCAAAGGCCTGAACCCCCCTGTACTCATGGGTTCAAATACCCTCACAAAATTCGGGGAATACACGGTTGACGAAGACAAACGTCAGCTGATTTTTGACGACCCCAACGCTCCCAAGGTACCGCAGACTCCTCAGGATTAGCTGTACCATGAAATAATCAAAAGCGTCCCGACCCTTGTCGGGATGCTTTTTTTGTTGAATGACCGAGATATGAAGAAAGACGATAAATACCTGATGCGAGGCGTATCCTCCTCCAAGGATGAGGTTCACCGGGCCATTGCCGGTCTCGACAAAGGCATTGCTGAAAATGCTTTCTGCAAGGTCCTGCCTGACATTTCCGGAGATCCGGATTATTGTACCATTATGCATGCAGATGGTGCCGGGACAAAGTCGTCACTGGCCTACATATACTGGCGCGAAACCGGCGATGTATCCGTTTGGAAGGGAATTGCACAAGACGCCGTGGTGATGAATCTTGATGACCTGATCTGCACCGGTGCAACAGGACCAGTTTTACTCTCTTCCACGATCGGACGCAACAAGAAGCTGATTCCCGGTGAAGTGATTGCAGAAATCATCAAAGGTACAGAGGCGTTTCTTGAAAAGATGCGCAATCTGGGAATCGATATCCGCTCGGCAGGGGGCGAAACTGCTGATGTCGGCGATCTGGTGCGCACTATCATCGTTGATTCAACGGTCACCTGCAGGATGAAGCGCAGTGAGCTGATAGAAGTCTCCCCCCGTGACGGAGATGTGATTGTGGGCCTGGCATCATTCGGGCAGGCCATATATGAGGATGAGTTTAACGGGGGTATGGGCAGCAACGGCCTGACCTCAGCACGTCACGATGTTTTTAGCAGGGTTTATGCCGAAAAGTACCCCGAGAGTTACGATACAGCTATTCCGGCTGATCTGGCCTATACAGGAAAGTGCCTGCTGACTGATACTGTAGAAGGATCACCCCTGGATGCAGGTAAACTTGTATTATCGCCAACGCGCACCTATGCACCCCTCGTGGCTGAGTTGCTGAAAAGCCTCAGGAATGAGATCCACGCTATGATTCACATCACAGGAGGCGCTCATGCCAAGGCTTTGCATTTTATCGACCGGATACATATGGTGAAGGATAATCTTTTCGACCTGCCGCCGCTTTTCCGTCTCATTCAGGAACAGTCCGGGACATCATGGGAAGAGATGTACCGCGTCTTTAATATGGGACATCGCATGGAGATCATGCTCAAAGAAAAATTCGCATCTGAGGTGATGGCTTGTGCGCAATCCTTCGGTATAGAGGCTAAGGTGGTCGGTTATTGCGAAAAATGCACAGAAAAGAAGGTGACCGTAAAAGGCCCATTTGGAACCTATATATATACTTCATAAACTAAGATTATGTCAGACCTGCTTCAGAAGCTTGAAGCCATACAGATGCGCTTCGAGGACATTTCAGCCCAGATGAACGAACCGGAAGTGATTGCCGACATGAAGAGGTTCATTCGCCTGAACAAGGACTATAAGGAGCTGGAACCTATCGTTGAAGCCTGTAAGAAATACCGACTCCTTCTCAGCAACCTTGCCTCGGCACGCGATATACTGGCCACAGAGAAAGACGAGGATATGCGTCAAATGGCCAAGGAGGAGATTGAGACCCTGACGGAGAAGAGGGAGCTGATGGAGGAAGAGATTCGTCTTATGCTGGTTCCGGCCGATCCGCAGGATAAAAAGAATGCCATCGTGGAAATCCGTGCAGGGACAGGCGGTGATGAGGCTTCGCTTTTTGCAGGAGACCTCTACCGCATGTACACCCGCTATTGTGAGCGTAAGGGATGGAAGACAGAGTTGGTGGATTACACTGATGGAACCATGGGGGGCTACAAGGAGATCATTTTTAATGTAAGCGGTGAGACGGTTTACGGACAATTGAAGTACGAATCGGGTGTACATCGGGTACAAAGGGTGCCCAGGACGGAAACGCAGGGCCGTATCCACACCTCCGCGGCGAGTGTGGTGGTTCTGCCTGAGGCCGATGAATTCGATGTGGAGATCAAAGAAGCAGATATCCGAAAGGATACATATTGCAGCTCAGGTCCGGGCGGTCAGTCGGTCAATACCACCTATTCTGCCGTAAGGCTCACACACGTCCCGACAGGGATCGTGGTCACCTGTCAGGACCAGAAGTCACAACTGAAGAATTACGACAAGGCTTTATCGGTTCTGCGTTCAAGGATATTTGAAATGGAATATCAGAAATACCTGGACGATATCTCGAAAAAGAGAAAAACCATGGTGTCCACGGGCGACAGGTCTGCCAAGATCCGCACCTATAATTTTCCGCAGAGCCGGGTGACGGACCACCGCATTCATCTGACACTTTTTAGTCTGAATAATATTATTGACGGCGACATTCAGGAATTCATTGATGCATTGCAACTGGCAGAAAATGCGGAGCGACTGAAAGAGGCCGTTCAGGAGGATTAATCATATGAACAGAAATGAGCTGATTGCCCTTATCCGGCAAAGAAAATCTTTTTTATGCGTCGGGCTTGACACGGAGCCTTCAAAATTGCCATCACATCTGATGAATGCCGAGGATCCGGTATTTGAGTTCAACCGCCGGATCATCGATGCCACCATTGATTTGGCAGTAGCTTACAAGCCGAATCTGGCTTTTTATGAAACCAGGGGAGTAAAGGGATGGATGAGTCTGGAAAAAACCATTGCATACCTCCGGGGCCTGGAAAAAAGGAGCTTCCTGATTGCGGACGCCAAGAGGGGCGACATCGGAAATACATCCACGCAATATGCGCGGGCTTTCTTTGATCCGGCTGCAGGTATGGATGTGGATGCCGTTACCGTAGCGCCCTATATGGGTGAAGATTCGGTGAGTCCTTTCCTGGCGTTTGATGGAAAATGGGTGATCCTGCTCGCGCTGACATCCAATAAGGGAGCTGCTGATTTTCAGTTCAGCACTTTGAGTGATGGAGAGCGCAAAGATGAAAAGCTGTTTGAAAGGGTTCTGCGGCGTTCTTCCGGCTGGGGCAACGCCGGTAATATGATGTATGTGGTTGGCGCAACCCAGGCCAGCATGCTCGGAGATATCAGGAAGATCGTTCCGGATCATTTTCTCCTGGTTCCCGGTGTCGGTGCCCAGGGCGGCAGTCTCGAAGAGGTAGTACGCTACGGGATGAATGCCGATTGCGGATTGCTGGTCAATGCTTCAAGGTCCATACTCTTTGCTTCCTCCGGTGAGGATTTCGCCCTTAAAGCAAGGGAAGAGGCCATGAGAATGCAAACAGAAATGCAAATGCATTTGCAAAAGGCGAACCTGGTCTGACCCCGTTTTTTCACCTGAATTGCAGCAATGGTTTGCCTGTCGTTCTGTTTCGTCGTATATTTGATAACATAAAGAAAAAGCTATGCGGTGCATCAAATTCTTTCTGTTATTTATGAGTATTTCGGCAGTGGCGCTGGCGCAGACTGAAAATGACAGCGTGCCGGAACCCGATCTGAGCATTCCCGAATATGATAATCTCTGCGCCATCATGGGCGGAGATTCTGTCAGGCTGAACCGTGGAATGAAGGTCACCGGCTTTATCAAAGATCTTTATCCCAGCGGCAAGATCAGGCACAAGGGCTATTACGAGAATGGACAGATATCGACCATTTTCTCCAACTTTTATGAGAATGGTCAGATGGAACGCTGCTTTAAAACCAAGACCGACCGTAAAGGAACACTGGAGGTCTACTATCCTGACGGGATGTTACTTTCCAGGGTGGAATGGATCAACGGAGAATCTCGTAAATGGGAGGATTTCTATCATTCAGGACAAGTGGAATTCGAAGAGGAGTTCAACAATGGTCTGGATTATTATCTCTATATGCGTTTCTTTTACGAAGATGGTAAGCCCCAGGTCCTTTTCGAACTGCTGGATGAAAAAACACGCACCTACAGCTACAAGGAGTTCTTTCCTAACGGTCAGGTCAAGGAAAGCGGCATCAAGGTTCACAATGAATCCATCAATGATTACCAGATGGAGGGCACCTGGCAGTTTTTCAACGAAAGCGGAAAACTGATTCTTGAAGAGGAATACACCCGGGGACTGCTGATCAACGATAAGCGTTACGAGTAAGTTCCGGATCTTTGATGTAAGATCATCGTTCAGGTAGCGTCCTGTATCTTCTGACAATTATAAAATTGAATGATCGCTTTTGCACAAGCTGAAGGTTCGGGAGTCCTCCGCTCCCGAACCTTGTTTATTCTTTTCCTATTGATTCACGCCTGCGCCGGCCCGCGGTTTCGACCCTGCCACCGCACACCTGTTAACTTATTGTCTGCAAAACCAAAATACTTTAAATCAGGATCCTCTTGCATGTCCTCAACTACGGAGGTTTTCCAATTGCTGCGAAGCAGCAAGGTTTTCGAGCCCATAGCAATAGCCGCAGCTGAAACGAAGGGAAAGACTGCCGCAGATGCATAGTGTGATTCATTTGCATGCGGGGAAGCAGAGCGAAAGCGATTCAGCCTGTCTTGCTGCACGCGGCAGTGGCCTGTGGGACGGGAGTGTAAGCTGTCGGCGGTTTCACGCGGGCGCAGCCCAGCGTGAAAATTGCCTCGGGGCGAGAAAAAAGCGCTTTTGTTACTTTTGGCGCGACAAAAGTAAAGCAATGAAATACTGAACTTTCAGATTATTCAGGAGTGAATTCCAGACCACTGAATAATGATCTGAACAAAAAGGAAAAGGTTCGGGAGCGGAGGACTCCCGAACCCTTGATAAGCAAAAGATCACCAGAAACCCTTATCCTCTGTGCCGTTGCGAAGTGGAAGAGAAATACGCAATCACAGGCATAAAAGCGATCATTAGATTATAAAAGGTCCGGCAGCCTGAAGCTGCCGGACCTTTTCTTTAACTTTCCGTGAAACTGGAACCGTCCAACTAATAAACCATAACCTTTTCCATTTTCGAGGTGGAGTGGTCGAGGTCGGTCATGCGGATGAAATACATGCCGTCAGGCAGTTCAGAAAGATCCAGTTGGGTTTCGATCCCCTTGAACGGCGAGACCATCAAAACCTGCCCGGTCATGCTCAGTACCGTAATTTCCGCGTTGATACTGCGCTCTGTCCTGATGAAAAGAGACGCATCCGTCGGGTTCGGATAGAGGCTGAAAGCGGGGATCTCAAGATCTTTGCAATCTACATTCAGGATGGGATTATAACGACCAGTCACATAGATCTCGTCAATTCTGGAAGTTCCTGCAGAGGCCACAGTTGCTCCAAGCACCGAACTGTCAGAAACAATGAGCCAGCGCAGCGTAACCCAGGGCTTACTGTCTGCATCAGAGGGCAAAAGAACGGAGCTGACAACCCCTGATGTGAAATTATTTAACACGGTAATATCTGTCACTGTTGTCCAGGTCATGCCGTCGATGCTGTATTCCAGTCTGAAATCCCTCGGGCCGGTATCTGAAGACCTTTGTTTTGAAGAAACACGTATGCTGTCGTAAGACCAGGTTGAGAAATCAAGCATCCAGTATTTGGTTCCTGTTCCATTGTCCCATCCGGTGGAGCTGATGGCTGTTCCGGGTGCGCCGGCAACATACGCAAAGGTTCCCGTGAAGCTGTAATCCCTGATGATGATCTTGCCCAGATTTACAGGAAGTCCTCCATCGGCCGTCTGGTCATCCGGATTGTTGGGGAAATTCCAGTAAACAATGGTATCAACAGAGGGTATTATGGTTCCGTAAACGATCGGGAATTTATAGGTCATGGTCATGGTGTTGCCTAAAATATCCGCGATCCCGCTGATACTGAGGGTATCGGTTACTGCAGTGACGAGCGGGGTGGAAAGGGTCAGGATTACGGTATCCAGTCCGGCCAGCAGCGCAGCATTTCCTGTTGCAGCGGTGAGCCAGTTGTAATTGGCAATATTCTCTGCGCTTACACTTCCAAGGTCTTCATTGAAGATGACGGTAACGCTCGAAAGACTCGTGGCAAACGCATTGAGGGGCACGGGGGCAAGGGTGTCCGGCACGATGAGGCATCCTGTGCCGGGGGTTGCATACACCGGCATCATGTTCAGGGAGTCGACATATTCGTCTGAAGCGGACCAGTTGCCCGGTACAGAATTGTCAAGCATGGGGTCGCAGAATGTGAGAGACGGTCCGGTTCCGTTAGGGGCTGAGGGCCACGGTGAAGAATCTTCATAGGTGAGAGAATCAATCACATTTCCGAGCGAGTCCAGCAAAGCAAGGTATTCTCCGGTATTGGTCAGGGCACCGGTTGTCCATTGAACCGTTCCCGTGATTCCGAAGAAGTTGTTCATGGCATTGGTATCTTTCGCCAAAACCAGATACTCGCCTGCGTTAAGCACGGTGCCGGGGGCAAAAACGTGTGTCACACCGCTCATGCTCCATTTACTCATATCGACGGCCATAAGGTCATTATTGTAAAACTCAATGAATTCAAGGGAGTCTCCTCCGGCCCCTGTACTGGGGTCATTGTACATGATTTCAGTGATCACCACAGAGGGAAGATCCAGCGGTGTAGCGTTGACTTCCACCGTTTGGTTCCAGTCGGTTCCCTGGCGGGAGAAGAAGCGGAAATAATAAGGTGTGCCGTTGGTGAGGCCTGTTATGGTGGCTGAAGTGCCCGGTGTTATCTGTTTGAACACCACTTTCCCGGCTACATCAAAGTCCGAATTGAGGGGATCAGTAAAATCCTGAGAATTGGCAGTATAGGCGATTCCGTCGCCACTGGCGTTTTGGACAATCGAAGAAATGGGCTGGGCAACAATCATCAGTTCATCCGTGCAGCCGGCGGGATTGTCCCAGTTCAGGGTCACCTGTCCGGAAGCAGGAAGCGCGGTAGCGTTGGCGACCGTTGGTGTGGCTCCGAAAATCCAGAAATTACTCAGATTATCAGTCCCGGTAGTGACAGGATCTATTGCTTTAACGCGGATGCGGTAGGCTCCGCCCGTGGGCGTGCCCGCCGGGATGGTGGCGCTGATGGTTCCAGCATTTTCTGAGATCAGGGTGCCGATGAGGGTTTCTGAAGCGAAACTTCCGCTCGCATCTGAAAGATAGGCCTGAAATTCATTGCCGGGATTGTAGGTCCCGCTTATTGTGTAAGGCACGTCGACCGGTGCACTGGTGGTGCTGTTCACGCAGAAAGGACTGCCTGAGATGGTGCCTGTTGTGATGGTCGTGCCTCCGGTAACAACTGTCCAGGCGATGCTTACGCTGTCGATGGATAAACCATGATCGTTACCAACCTGATTCGGGTCATCCCATTTTAACATAATATAGGATCCGTCGGGTATGGTCAGAGAGGGGATGCTCACGGCTCCGACAATGGTCCTGTTGGCTGCGGCATTACCATCCAGCGCCGTGGCAGTACCTGTGGCCACGGGACTAATGAAGTCAAGGGCTGTAACAGCAGTCCATGCACCGTTATTGGCGGGGTCAAGGGCTGTTATCGGACTGGCGCTGATCTGATAGTAAAAGGCTACAGTTTGTGCAGCACCTGCTCCCGAATTGCGCCATTGTTCACCGACATAGGCAATGCTGAGTGAAGTGATCGCAACACCTGAAGTATTCTGCAAAAGAATGCCCCATGCAAAATTTCCCGCCGCGGTATTCCCGCTGCCGATAGATCCAAGAGCGCGATCCGTATCGCCTGTTGGTCCATAGCTGTACAGGTTCCCTGCAGTAGAACTCCCGGCGTCTGCCGCAATCGACGTTCCCGTGCCGCTTCTCTGGGCGTACCAGTTCGACAAGGTGGAATTGTCGGTCCAGGTTCCGGTTCCTGTATTGATCAGGGTGTTGAAATCCTGAAAATAACTACCGGTGGTAGTCATCGTCACCTGCGCCCTCGCGGCAATCACGAGCATGAGCAGGGCAAAAAGAATGGGTATTGAACGTTTCATATAAAAAAGGATTTGGTTAAATGCTTGATCAGGATATACAAATATCAGAAAAAAAACCGAGATATGCCCCGTGGCAGCGTTAAGAAATAGTAAACCCGGCTGGCGCCGGGTTTACCTGATCTGAATCTTTTTATTTTTTCTCGTCTTTCACTTCTTCAAAGTCCACATCTGTGACCTCATCCCCGCCTGTGTTGTTGGGGTTCTGGTTTTCCTGAGGGCCCTGCTGCTGTTCCTGGGTGGCTTTGTACATTTCTTCGCTGGCAGCCTGCCAGGCAGTGTTCAGCGCGGCCAGGGCACTTTCAATGGCCGGAAGTTCTTTCTTCCCATAAGCGTCTTTAAGGTTGGCCAACGCACTTTCGATCGCCGATTTTTTATCTGCAGGAAGCTTGTCGCCATATTCCTTAAGCTGTTTTTCAGTCTGGAAGATCATCTGATCAGCGGTATTCAGCTTATCGGCCTGCTCTTTGGCTTGTTTGTCAGATTCAGCATTGGCCTCGGCTTCCTGTTTCATCCGTTTGATCTCATCATCTGTGAGGCCCGAAGATGCCTCAATACGGATCTGCTGCGATTTTCCGGTAGCCTTGTCTTTTGCGGACACACTCAGTATCCCGTTGGCATCTATGTCGAAAGTCACTTCGATCTGCGGAATGCCGCGCGGTGCCGGAGGAATTCCATCGAGATGGAAACGACCAATGCTCTTGTTCCCGGATGCCATGGGCCTTTCACCCTGCAGGATGTGGATTTCCACAGAAGTCTGGTTGTCAGCAGCCGTGGAGAAAACCTCAGATTTCTTGATGGGTATGGTGGTGTTGGATTCAATCAGCCTTGTCATCACGCCGCCCAGGGTCTCAATGCCGAGCGAAAGCGGCGTCACATCAAGCAAAAGGACATCTTTTACCTCGCCTGTAAGCACTCCGCC
Organism: uncultured Bacteroidota bacterium; assembly: GCA_937934705.1. Classification (GTDB taxonomy): domain Bacteria; phylum Bacteroidota; class Bacteroidia; order Bacteroidales; family CAIWKO01; genus CALGYY01. Next base: position 34,452 of record CALGYY010000117.1, on the reverse strand, counting down.
TTGTATGGCCGCACCTACCGCAACCACTTCATCGGGGTTGACTCCTTTGGAGGGGGTTTTTCCGAAGAAATCCTCAACCACTTTCTGAATGGCAGGAATACGGGTTGAACCTCCGACAAGGATCACTTCATTGATGTCGTTCGTGCTGTAACCAGCATCCTTCAGGGCCTGACGGCAGGGCTCAATGGTGCTGCGGATCAGGTCATCGCACAATTGCTCAAATTTGGCGCGCGTCAGGGTGCGCACAAGGTGCTTGGGAATGCCGTCAACAGGCATAATATAGGGCAGGTTAATCTCCGTTTGTGAAGAACTCGAAAGCTCGATCTTGGCCTTCTCCGCAGCTTCCTTCAGCCGCTGAAGAGCCATGGGATCCTTACGCAGATCAAGATTTTCGTCCTTGATGAACTCCTCGGCCAGCCAGTCCATGATGCGCTGGTCAAAATCATCACCGCCAAGATGCGTATCCCCGTTGGTCGATTTAACCTCGAACACCCCGTCACCCAATTCAAGGATGGAAATGTCAAAGGTGCCGCCACCCAGGTCAAAAACCGCTATCCTGATGTCTTTATTGCGCTTGTCAAGTCCATAGGCCAGCGCAGCAGCCGTGGGCTCATTGATGATGCGCTTCACGTTCAGCCCCGCAATCTCACCGGCCTCTTTTGTTGCCTGTCGCTGTGAATCACTAAAGTAGGCGGGCACAGTGATCACAGCCTCTGTAACTTCTGTCCCAAGATAATCCTCAGCCGTCTTCTTCATCTTCTGAAGGATCATGGCCGAAATCTCCTGAGGCGTATAGTGACGGTCGTCAATTTTCACCCTCGGGGTGTTGTTCTCTCCGCGCTCTACCAGGTAAGGCACGCGCTGGACTTCTTTCTGTACCCGGTCGAAGGTTTCACCCATGAAACGCTTGATCGAAAAAATGGTCTTACGCGGATTGGTGATCGCCTGACGCTTGGCGGGATCCCCCACCTTGCGCTCCCCGTTCTCGGTAAACGCTACCTGTGATGGTGTGGTGCGCTTTCCCTCACTGTTGGGGATCACTACAGGTTCATTACCTTCCATTACGGCCACACATGAATTGGTGGTTCCCAGGTCAATTCCAATGATCTTTCCCATTGCTTGTCAGTTTATGTCTGTTTGATATGATGTTTTCTGATTCAGTCCGTTTGTTTTACTGCCCCGGAAAGCAGGCGGCCGCATTGTCAATCGATGTGCCATGGGATTTTCAGCAGCCAGGAAGGCAATTATGACATAATTTTTATGTGTTTTACCGGCTTATTCTGACAGTCTGTGTGACAAAAAGGCAGAATTCACCCGGCGAAATCTGAAGCTTTATTCGTACCTTTGATGAAAATCAGAAATGATGAAAACTAAGTTAATCGGATGGATGTCTGTTCTTTTAATGCCGTTTTCCTTATTGGCACAAATGAGTGATTACGGGTTTGAACGTTCATATCATATTCCAGTTTATGACACTTCCGGACTGCTGACAAGAGCCTGGGAAGGGGGACTGAATGGTGTGCATTTCAATCAGATCGACCTTGATCTTGACGGGGATGCCGACCTGGTCATTTTCGACAAGGCGGGTGACCGCATACTGCCCTATCTCAATACCGGAAGTGATTATGAGTATGCTCCGGAATACGCATGGTACTTCCCTGAAATTTTTGGTTGGATACAATTGGTAGATTACAATTGCGACGGGAAGAACGATCTTTTTGCCTATGCTCCCGCAGGCATACAGGTTTGGAAAAACATCTCCGACACTGAATTGAAGTTCAAGCTGATGACCCCGCTCCTGAATTCTTATCAGGGAGCCGGATACTCCAATATCGCGCTCACTTATGTGGATTACCCGGGAATAGTGGATGTCGACGCTGATGGTGATCTGGATATTTTCGTTTTTTTCGGATTGGGAGCCTATGTGCTGATGCACCGCAATATGGCCATGGAGACTGTGGGAAATTGTGATACCCTCTTATTTGAGCGAACCTTCTACTGCTGGGGTAATTTTGCCGAGTCGGCTTCGTCCAATCACCTCTTTCTGGATATTGTTTGCCCCTGGAGATGCTCCGAACCTGCTGACGCTTCGTTACTGAGTCCGCAGTCAGGCGAAGAAAAGGCCCCCAAGCATACGGGCTCCACCATGCTGATGTTTGATGCCAATGGTGACAGCCTGACCGACATGGTACTGGGGGATGTGGACTATCTGAATCTTACCCTGCTGATCAATGGGGGGAGCATGGATACAGCACACATGGTCAGCGCCGACACCCTCTTCCCGTCGAATTCCCTTCCGGTCAACCTTGTCTCATTTCCGCTGGCTTCATATATAGATGTGAATCATGATAGTATCAGGGATCTGCTGGTATCGCCTTTTGATCCCAATCCCGCGATTCCCAAATCGCACCAGAGCGTTTGGTATTACACCAACAGCGGACAAAACAACAACCCCGTTTTCAATTTTCAGCAGGATGATTTCCTGCAGGGTGAAATGATTGACGCCGGAACCGGATCCTACCCGGTTATGTTCGATCAGGACGGCGACGGACTGCAGGACCTTGTGATGGCCAATTACGGGGTGCACGATTCGTCGTATATGGAGTTTGGATTTCTGAAATCGGTCTTTATATCCAAACTCGCCCTTTACCGTAATACCGGCAGCACCTCCATGGCTGAGTTCACCATGGTGGATGATGACTTTGCGGGACTTTCATCCCTGAAGCTTCTGTCCCTTTTCCCGGCTTTCGCCGATCTGGATGGTGACGGGGATCAGGACATGGTTTGCGGAGAGTCCAAAGGAAGCCTGCTCTTTTTTGAGAATACTGCGGGCGCGGGCAATCCTGCCGTCTTTGGCCCCGCACAAACAGCCTGGCAGGGCATTGATGTGGGGGATTACAGCGCCCCGGCACTGGTGGACCTCAACGGCGACGGTAAGCATGACCTGGTGATCGGTAAGAGGGACGGCATGCTGAGAGGGTATCTGAACACTGGAACCACGGCTGTGCCGGCCTTCAGCCTGATCAGCGATACTTTGGGAGGGGTCAATGTAACAGATTATACATATTCCTATACTGGTTATAGCACACCGCATTTTTTCAGGGACAGTGCCAATCTGCTGAAACTTTTTGTCGGCTCGGAGCAGGGACGCATACGGTATTACAAGGATATTGAAGGAAACCTGAACGGCATCTTCACATCCACAGATTCCATATTAATGGTTGTCTATAATGATACCATCACGTATCCTGTATACGATGGTGCGAGGACTGCAGTAACCACCTGCAACCTGAATGGTGATCTGTATCCCGATATGCTGGCGGGAAACCTGCGCGGGGGATTGAATGCGTATACGGGCTGTGAACCCAAACCCTTTACGGGAATGTCAGAGCCGGTCACAGAGAGGGAAGCAGAAATCCTGGTCTTCCCCAATCCTTTTAGCACCCAGGTCACGTTCAGACTGAGTTCTGAGCGGCTTCCCTCATTCATCAGACTGGAGATCTTCGACCTGAGCGGGCGCAGCATCCGGAATACCGGAGTATTGTCCGCATCATCACTAAGCCTCGATCTTTCAGGTATGCCTGATGGTATTTACTTCTACTCCCTGGTATCGGATCAGGGCAGGGGCCGCGGAAAGATCGTAAAATGCGGTGCACGCTGATCTGCGACAGGATTCAGAAACTAAAGCTGAGGTATTTCTTGCTGAAACTGATGGTGGCTTTCAGTTGTTTCAGCAGGTCGCTGCCGATCACGCCGTCGATCGGGGCCAGCCCGATCAGCGCATAACTATGGTTGATGTTGCTTAGATCGAGCAGTATGGCCTGGTAAGGTTTTATCCTGTAATCACCCAGTCTGAATGAAGAGAGACTCGTGCTGTGGCTCTCCAGTGTGGTCGTACCCAATCCGGCCGAGAGTTGCTGATTCTTTGTGAAAGCAGAGGTTTTATCCTTCAGAAACCTCATAATACGGGTGCTGTCGAATACTGTTCTTGAGGCTCCGGTATCGATCAGCATCCTGGCCTTTCGGCCGTTGATGTAAGCAATGACGGCAATATGGTATCCGTCTCCTTCTATCTCCATCAGGTCGAAGGGCAGGCTTGATCGGGTGGTTTTCCGCACGGGATCAGAAATTGGGTTTGAGCGCGTATTTGTTGTAGAATTCCTCAATGTGTTGCACGGCTTCTTCTGCAGTATCGACCATCACGAAAAGATCCATGTCTTCCGCACTGATGTTCCCTTCTTCCAGCAGCCTTTCCCTGACCCATTTCAGCAGGTCTTCCCAGTAATGTTTCACCACGAGGACGATCGGGAACCTGACAATTTTCTTGGTTTGAATCAGGGTGATGGCCTCGAAGAATTCATCCAGGGTGCCGAAGCCCCCGGGCATCACGATGAACCCCTGGGAGTACTTCATGAACATTACTTTGCGGACAAAGAAATAATTAAATGAAAGCAGTTTGTCAGGGTCGATAAATGGATTGGGCGCCTGCTCAAAGGGTAGTTCAATGTTCAATCCCACAGATTTTCCTCCGGAGAAATGGGCACCCTTGTTACCGGCCTCCATAATACCCGGACCACCACCGGTTATGACTCCGAAACCCGACTTGGTGAGTTTATAGGCGATCTGCTCGGCAAGCTTATAATACTTGTGATGGGGACGGGTTCTCGCCGATCCGAAAATGGTCACACAAGGGCCTATTTTGGCCAGTTTCTCAAAACCGTCGACAAACTCCGCCATGATTTTGAAGATCGACCAGGCATCTTCCGTTTTGATCTCATTCCAGTTCTTCGGCTGGAAAGCTTCACGGATCATATTCTCATCTATTTCTTCTTTCTTGCTCATCGTTTCAGATTCTTGTTTTCAAAAGTAAGTTTTTTATAAATAGTCCGCAAGGTATTCTGCGGTATATCCTTTACCGCTTTTAACCACCTCTTCAGGACTTCCTGATGCGACCAGCCTGCCTCCCCTTTCTCCGCCTTCAGGACCAAGATCGATCAGGTGATCGGCCACTTTGATGACTTCCATATTGTGCTCGATCACGATCACCGAATTTCCTTTATCCACCAGTTTGTTCAGCACATCGAGCAGAATACGCACATCTTCAAAATGAAGCCCGGTGGTGGGCTCGTCGAGGATATACAGTGTTTTTCCAGTGTCTTTTTTCGACAACTCAGTGGCGAGTTTCACACGCTGGGCTTCTCCTCCCGACAGGGTTGTGGATTGCTGTCCAAGTGTGATATAGCCCAGCCCGACAAACTTCAGGGTTTTGATTTTTTGGGTGATGGCAGGAATGTTCTCGAAAAACTCAAGGGCCTGGTCAATATCCATATTCAGTACATCGTTGATGGACTTCCCTTTGAATTTTACCTCCAGCGTTTCACGGTTGTAGCGCTTGCCCTGACAGGATTCACATAAAACATGTACGTTGGGCAGAAAATTCATTTCAATGACCTTCAGTCCGGCGCCACCACAGGTTTCGCAGCGACCGCCCTTCACATTAAAGGAGAAACGTCCGGGCTGGTAAGCCCTGGCACGTGATTCAGGAAGTCCGGCAAAGATCTTACGGATGTCGTCGAAAACACCGGTATAAGTGGCAGGATTAGAGCGGGGGGTCCGGCCAATAGGCGACTGGTCAATCTCAATTACCTTATCAATATATTTCAAACCTTCTACTGCATCGTGGGGCAGTGCCTTGTTGGGGTTGCGGTAGAAGTGACTGCTCAGCACCGGATAGAGGGTCTGATTGACGAGGGAGGACTTACCGGAGCCCGAAACGCCGGTTATACAGATCAGTTTGCCGAGCGGGAAGGCCACATCCAGATTTTTCAGATTGTGTCCGCGGGCACCTTTCAACAGCAGTTGTTTCCCGCTTCCTTCGCGCCGTTTCTCAGGTACCGCGATATTCTTTTTTCCTGAAAGATATTCTGCAGTGATAGTGTTGCACCGCCTGATATCTTCAGGAGTGCCGCTGGCAACAACGTGTCCCCCGTTGATCCCGCCGCCAGGACCTATATCCACAATGAAGTCGGCAGCTTCAATCATATCTTTATCATGCTCCACTACAATCACTGAATTTCCCAGGTCGCGTAACTGCTTCAGCGCCCGGATCAGTCTTTCGTTGTCGCGCTGGTGCAAGCCGATACTCGGTTCGTCCAGGATATACAGCACATTCACCAATTGTGAGCTGATCTGCGTGGCCAGCCGTATACGCTGCGATTCACCTCCCGAGAGACTGGCAGCCGGCCTGTCGAGCGTCAGGTACTCCAGTCCCACGTCGAGCAGGAAGCGGATCCTTGAGCGGATTTCCCTGATGATCTCCCAGGCGATTGTCATCGACCGCTCATCGAGCAGGCTTCCGGCCTTTTCGAACCACTTATCGAGAACGGTGAGATCGAGTGAAGATAAGTGCGCAATGTTGTAATCCCCTATCCTGAAATTCAGTGATTCGGGCTTGAGCCGCAATCCTCCGCATTCAGGGCAAAGCGAGCGGTTCATGAAACTGCCCGCCCATTTTTTTACTGCAGCAGTGGGGGAGTCATTGTTCTGGTTCAGAATGAAGTTCACGATGCCCTCGAAGTTCAGGGCATAGGAGGACCGTATCCCGATGTATTCGTTCTTTACGTTGAATACCTCATCGGAGCCATATAGTATAGTGTTCAGCGCGACATCCGGAATATCGCTCACCGGTGTGTCGAGATTAAAACCATACTTTTCACCAATGGCCTCGAGCTGATAAAAGATCCATGAGTTCTTGAAGGCTCCGAGGGGAGTGATCCCTCCCGACCTGATGCTGCGCGCAGGATCCGGAATGATCTTGTTCAGATCTGCCTCCATGATGGTGCCCAGTCCGTTACATCTCGGACAAGCCCCGTAAGGAGAATTGAAGGAAAATGTATTGGGTTCGGGTTCTTCATATGATATTCCTGTGTCAGGACACATCAGGTTGCGGCTGAAATGACGCACTGCGTTGGTCTGATCATCCAGCACCATCAGGCTTCCCTTTCCGTGCTGCATGGCCGTTTGCATGGATGAGGAAAGCCGCTGACGGGCATCTTCATCAATATGAAGGCGGTCAATCACCAGTTCAATGTCATGCGTACGATAACGATCCAGTTGCAAACCATAAGTGAGTTCACGGATCATCCCGTCAATCCTCGCCCGTGTGAAACCCTGCTTGCGCATTTGTTCGAAGAGTTCACGGTAATGCCCTTTGCGACCCTTCACTTTTGATGACAACAGAATGATATTTCGGTTCCCGTACTCCTCAAGGATCATTTCCAGGATGCGGGTTTCGGTGTACCGTATCATCGGCTTGCCGGTCGACGGACTATAAGCTGTGGCCACACGGGCATAGAGAAGTCGCAGGAAATCGTAGATCTCCGTGATCGTTCCGACCGTTGACCGGGGGTTGCGGTTTCCTGATTTTTGTTCTATGGAGATGACCGGACTTAAGCCGGTCACCTTGTCAACATCGGGTCTTTCTATGTTGCCGATAAATTGCCGGGCATAATTGGAAAAGGTCTCCAGATAACGGCGCTGGCCTTCTGCATAGATAGTGTCGAAAGCCAGGGATGATTTACCGCTTCCGCTCAGCCCGGTGATCACCACCAGCCGGTCGCGGGGCATCACCACATCTACATCGCGCAGGTTATGCACCCGACTGCCATAGACGCAAAGCTGGTTTCCGTCTTCCGCGAATTCCACGTCAGTCACTTCCATCCCGATGCATTCCTTCTCTTTTCGCCCCATATCGGATGCTTAGCGGATATCTTTTACTTTCAGCGTGTCGTTAAACAGCTGCTGATCTGCAGCTGCGGGGGATAAAAGCTCATGGTAGCGATCCCAGCCCTCAGCCGGTAACAGCAATTCATAGCTTTTTCCGTCTTTCGCAGGGAGGCTGTTTTTCAGTATCCAGGGATTGAGTTCTTTGAAAACCCTGTAGCTGACCTTTTGCGATGCACACCATGCTGCTACATCTGTGATGCTGCTGTCGATGCTCGTACTTCTGACAGGAATGACAGGATACAGGTCCTTTTTGCGAAGATAGAATCCGTAATGTACAGGATTTTTGAAAATGGTTTTCACAGCCAGAATGCGGTAAACATAACGAAGGGTTTCGCGGTTCAGCATCAGATCATAGTAGTTGGAGGTCCTCTGTGAGCTTATTGTACCTGCAAGACCTTCCATGCCCATATTATAGGATGCCGCTGCCAGCGTCCAGTTACCGAAGCGGGCGTAAGCGGCTTTCAGGTATTTGCAGGCAGCCCGTGTGGCTTTTTCCACATGGTAGCGTTCGTCAATATCGGCGGTGATTTCGAGACCGTAGGAAATACCTGTATTCTTCATGAATTGCCAGTAACCTGCAGCGCCGGCCGGTGATACCACATTTTCCAGTCCGCTTTCAATCATGCATAAGAAGAAGAAATCCTCAGGAATACTGTTTTCTGCCAGTATGGGGCGGATTACGGGAAACCAGCGGTAAGCACGCTTAAAAAGGAGGATGGTGTTGGAATGCCAGTAGGAGTTCACCAAAAGTTCGCGGTCGAGGCTTTCCCTCACATGGAATTGATGAACCGGCACCTGCTCACCGGCGAAATCAAGCTTATCAGGTACATCCACCGCAAACATTTTGTAATTCCTCCTGAAAGCCTCACGATATTCAGGGTCATCGTTGCCGGCTTGCTGAACGGTAGAAGCGGTGAAGAGGAAGAGCCCCAGCATGACGAGCGCCAGAGCGTTAATAATGATCAAAGGTTTTTTCATGAGGATTTGGGATCCGACTTATGGATGTTCAGGTTGCCGATGGTAAAAAGGGAAACAAAGACTGCTAAGAAAAGCAGTGTAAAAAGCAGATAATGCTGCCAGTACCAGGCAGGAAGCATTGCGCCATAAACGAAAGCAGCGGTCGCCACGAGTGCGATGAACAGGTAGACCATGGCGACTTTACGGTCGCTGAGACCAAGATAGGAGAGGTGGTGCGTTGTATGATCCTTTCCGCCTACAAAGGGTGAGCGGCCTTTGCGGAGCCTTTTGAAAACCACTGTAATGGTGTCGCTCAGGGGCAGGGCATAAAGCACTGCCAGCAAAACCAATTTGCGCAGCATGGAGAACTCTCCTTCCGCTGCCCGGCCGTTCCATATGAAGAGGATACCCGTAAACGCCAGGATAAACCCCAGGAACTGGCTGCCCGTATCGCCCATATACATTTTGGAAGGGTTCCAGTTGTATATCAGAAATCCCAGCAAAGCTGCGATCAGTCCTGCCAGTATAATGGTAAAAGGCGAACCGAAGCTTCTTTCAATCAGCAGCAATACGATGAAAGCCGAAAGAATGAAGGTGGATACAATGGTGCTGATCCCGTCCATATTGTCGAGCATATTCAGGGAATTCATCATGCCCACCACCCATATAATCGTCAGGAGCCAGTCGGCCCACCATACCCCGAAGAACTGAATGGAGGTTCCTGTGACAATCAGCACTACAGAACAGGTGATTTGTGCGAAGAGCTTCAGCCAGACCTTGGTATTAAAGGCATCATCAAAAAGCCCCATGAGGAATGCGATGGTTGCCGCGATCACGAAGCCGAGGAAAATCAGGTTGTGGTAACGTTCATTGGGCTCAAAGATGAAAGAAGTGGCCGCGATGGAGATCAGAAAAATGATGTAGAAACCGATACCGCCCATAGCTGGCTTGGTGGTACTGCTCCAGCGGATCAGGTTTTCGTTGTGATGCCTGACGCCGAGGTTTTTTGAAAAATGCAGGAATAAACTGTTGACCAGCAGTGAGAAAACAAAGGCTGCAACAAAAAAGGAGATGAGTACAATGATCAGATAAACTGAGGCGTTCAGCAATGCATCAAATTTTGAGGGCGCAAAATTAGGGATTTAATCCCTTAAAACAAACTGTTCAGCGCCTTAAAATTGATTCCCAGCAGGTCTTTCTCTGAAACGAGGGGTTGTTCTACCCCCCAGGGGATGTTCAGGTCGGGGTCGTTCCAGAGAATGGTCTGCTCAGCGGCCTTATTGTAGAAGCCGGTGCATTTATAAAGAAACACCGTGTCTTCTTCGAGGGTGATGAACCCATGGGCAAAACCTTTTGGCACCCACATCATCAGGTGGTTATCCTCTGAAAGAATCTGGCTGACCCATTTCCCGTAAGTCGGGGAAGCTTTACGCAGGTCAACAGCCACATCCATCACAGCACCCCTGGCTACCCTGACCAGTTTGCCCTGGGCGTGAGGAGGCTGCTGGAAGTGAAGTCCCCGCAACACACCCTTGCCTGAAACGGACTGGTTATCCTGCACAAATGCTTCATTAATTCCTGCTTCTGAAAAGCGCCTCTCCTGCCAGCTTTCGAAAAAACTCCCCCGGGAATCGCGGTAAACATCGGGTTCAAAAACAATAACATCAGGTATTTCCAGGGCGGTTGTCTTCATTTCAGGTTTTGTTTTTCTTGGTGAAAGGTTTAAGAATGAACGAAATGAAAGGATGTCTCGGTTTACGGGCGCTTTCCTCATCATAGTAACCATAACCATAACCGTAACCGAAGCCGTGTTTGCTGCGACTATAGCTGAATTTTCCATAGCCGGCAAAGCCAAGATCCACATTGTTCAGCACAAATGAAATGCTGTTGATATGGCTTTCCCTGACCAGGCGCTCCAGGTTTTCGATGAAGAAACGCTTGCTGTAACCCGATTTGAATACATAGATGGGATAATCCGCCATCTGCAGGCTCTTCATCCCGTCGGTAACCACACCCACCGGGGGATTGTCGATGATCACGAAATCATACATCTGCTTGAGTTGGTTCAGGGTCTCCTCCATGCGTGGACCGATAATCAGTTCCGAAGGATTGGGCGGGACCACGCCGGCGGTAATGAAATCCAGGTTGGGCAGCACGCTTTTCTGGATGCAGTTTTCTATGACTTCCTTCCCGGCCAGTATGCTGCTCATCCCTCTTTTGTTATGTGTGCCGAAACCCGAATGGATCTTGGGCTTGCGGAGGTCGAGGTCAATAATAACCACCCTTTTGTTCGAAAACGCGATCACCCCGGCCAGATTCAGCGCGAAGAAGGTTTTTCCCTCACCGGCAATCGTAGAGGTTACAGCGATAACTTTCGGCCCCTCCTCATTATTGATGAACTGAAGGTTGGTCCGGATCGCACGCAGCGATTCCGCAATCAGCGAGCGGGGTTCGCGGTCAACAATGATCTGTGATACGGGAATATTCTTGTTATAACGCGGCACAATGCCTAGTGCCGGGACATCTGTGTATTTCTTGATATCACTTACCGACACTATGGTATTATAAAGAAGGTATTTGGTGATAATGAGTCCGATGCTCAGAACAATGGCGCCGAGCAGACAACTGATATAAATGTTGCGCGACTGTGGTGAGACAGGTTCCTGGGGAACCCGCGATTTCTCCAGCACCACATTCTCAGAAACCAGTCCTGCCTTGGTAATGCTGTATTCCGCGCGTTTCTGGATCAGTTCGTTGTAATATTTTTCATTGACCGAATACAGGCGCTGGAGTTTGTTGAATTCTATCGGACTGTATCCCTGTCCCCGGTTGAAGTATTTGCCGCCGACTTTTTCCAGGTCCTTGCGGACTTCCTGTTTCCGGACCACCAGATTGCTTCGGATGCTCTGTATGCTCTCATGCAGGAGTTTCTTCCTGATACCGATCTGGTAATTCAGGGCTTCGATCTGTGCATTCTGCGGGGTGACTTCATAAAGGTATTGCTCTTTCCGGATCAGCAGCTCCTGGATACCCTGCAGCATCCCGGAGATGACCCCCTGGAAATCGCTGCCCGCGATGATGGCGGTGAGCTTATATACATTGATCTCTGCACTCTTCTGAAGTTCCTCATCCAGGTTCTTCAGGGTGATCTCCTCATTGTCCATCTTCAGTAACTGCTTCTCATACTCCTCGATCTTGATCCTGAGATCCATGGGATCACGCAGGTAATTGGTGTCTATTTTATTGGCCCTCCTGAAGCTGTCAAGCTGGTTTTCCGATTCATACAACTCGCCGTAAATCAGCAGCAACTGTTCATCGATGAATTGCAGTACATTGTTGGCCCCTTCGGCTTTACGCTCCAGATCGTATACACTGAACTCCTCCACGATGTTGTTGACAACATCGCTCGCCTTCACAGGATTCCGGTCGTTGTATATGATCTGAAGGGTTTTGGCGTCCTCACTCAGGATATTGATCCTCAGATTCGGCATGTATGAGGCTACGATTTCTTCAGGATTGTTGAGGGTGAAGTAAAATGTGGTCGGGTTCAGGGCTTCTGCTTCTGACCGCAAACTTGCAGCATCTTTCACATGCAGAATAAGGTCCGCTTCAGGAAGGGTGATCTTGTCCCCGGTCTTGTAAGTTCCTTCCCATTCGTTGCCATTGGCACTGTATGAAAGGCGGAACTCTTCCGCACTTTTAAAGCTGACATACAAAGGGATGTGATAAATCGAGGGTGATTTCACAGTGGCTTCCACCTCAAAAGGACTGTTGCGGTACATTTCAGTGTTCAGGATGGTGCCTTTGGAATAATAGCTCACACCCAGCGGCAGCTTGGATAGCGCCCGGGCAAGAAAAACGGGCGACCGCAGCAGTTCGACGCGCTTGGCCATGCCCTCTTCAGCCGGTTTCTCATCCGTGAAGGCATTCAGGTATTTGTCAGCCTCATTCTTGACATCGAGCTGTATGATCGCGTGAGTCTCATAAAGAGGATAGGAATAGCGAAGGTAAAGAAAGGCTCCCACGATGGCCACGGCAATAAAGGTGACAATGTAGAAAATGCTCTTCCTTGCGATATGCAGAAAGAGCTTGATGTCAAGTTCATCGTTGATTGCAGGTATTTTGCGAAAAGCCATATTCTGTCTATTTAAAGAGGGCAATAGCGGCAAATGCCGTTGCCAGCAGTGAAAGATAAGGTGTGATGATGGCAATAATGCGCTCGGGTACCCGGTCACGGGGAGTAATATAAACCACGTCGTTTGACTGCAGCACGATATTGCCCTGACTGATGTTGTCTACCCGGCTCAGGTCAATCAGATAGACTTTTGGTTCTCCGCCCTCATCCCGTATAAGTTTGATCTTGTGCGCCTTGGATTCCTGTGTGCCACCCGCCTGTGCCAGGACCTCAAAGAGCGTCGTGTTCTGGTTTTCCAGCTTAACCACGCTGGCCCCTGATCCGGTGAAAACAAAGACCCTACGGTTGTCAACGGACAGCTTTACATAGGGATCGTTGATGTAATCAGCATAACGCGCCTCAAGCATGGCCTCTGCTTCGCGCCGGTTAAGGCCGCCGAATTTTACAAAACCCAGCATGGGCAGTTTCACGGTCCCGTCGGACTCAACTACATAAGCCAGACCTGATTTTTCATTCGGTTGAGTGGAACCCGTGGCAGGCTCACTCAATCCGCTGACCACCCGCTCACCCTTGTTAGGCAATACAATAAAACTGATCACATCATCAGGCGCTATGCGGTATTCGTCCCTGATGGAATCAGGGTAATGCAGGAGCTGATCCCCTGAATCGCTTCTGAGCATCTGGGAGGGGTTCATGGCCCGGCAGGATGCCAGAAGGGCCAGTAACAGCAGCAGGCAGGTTCGCTTCATATCTTCAATCGCTTAATGACAAAATTACGTTTTCAATCCTTCACTGAAGGCTTTTTTTTTCATTTTACGTCAAAAAGTACTTTGTGTTGCAAAGTAAATAAAAAAAATCTGATTTTCTTTCAAACAGATGAAAAAATTGTTTTCGAAGAAGACGGAAAAAACAGGGTCCGGTCCACAAGCTTATTTACTGATGGTCCTCCAGCAGACGAAAGTAGAGTTCTCTCATATCTCTGACCAGTCTTGTATAATGGAAGCGGGACTCCACGAAAGGCCATCCTTTTTCAGCGAATGACTTTCTCAGGGTCTCATCTTCGGTCAGGGTCAGCAGATGCCGTCCGAATTCCTCTGCATCATGGGGATCGGAGAGCAGGGCGGTTTCTCCCGGGATCACGATGTTTCCGATGCCGCCGACACGGGTGGTGACAATCGGTTTGCCGGAAGCCTGTGCTTCGATCAGGCTGACAGGGGTGCCTTCATTCAGCGAACTGAGTGCAATGATATCCATCCCTGCATTCACTTCGTCGATATCTTTAAGCCATGAGGTAAAGGTGAGTGTGGTACTCCGTTTCTCCGCGGTCGCATCTGAGTAATCGATTCCCAGTTCCCGGGCCAGTGCTTCCGTGGCCGCCCTGCTTTCGCCGTCGCCCACGATAAACGCCCTTATTTTTCTGCTGCTATGCCGCAGGAGGTAGTGCAGGGCATGCAGGAAAAGCGCGTGGTTCTTAATGGGGACGATGCGACCCACAATACCTATAGCCATCTCATCTTCCCGGATTCCGTATTTTTCCCGGAAAGCTATTCTCTTCAATCCGTTATTTTCGCGGAAACGGCTAAGGTCAAAGCCCAGAGGAATAATGTGTACCAATTCTTCCTGGCAGATCCGGTGGCGGCTCACCAGATCGTGTTTCTGGATTTCACTGAGCGCAACAATAGCACTGCTTTTCCTGGCCAGACTCCTTTCAATCCGTTTGTAAATGGAGGATTTCAGACCGTTGAAATAGGCGTCGAAAACGTGCCCGTGAAACGTATGCACGATCACAGGAACATTCAGCGACGCGGCGGCCCGCCGGCCCAGGGCGCCGGCCTTTGAGGCATGGGTGTGAACAATGTCCGGCCTGAAATCCCGGATCAGATCTTTGATCTTCCGGTACGCCTTCATGTCACGCGACGGACTGATGGATCGCTGCATCTCTGGAATGATGAGCGGTTTCAATCCCAGACTTTCAGGGATATATTGGGAATTGGCTTCATTCTCATCGTTCTTGCCTCCTACCAGGAGTGTTTCGAACTCAGGCGCCATATAACGCGTAAGATACGAAGCGTTGTATGCAGGTCCGCCCAGATTAAAGCGGTTGATGATCCTGAGTACTTTCGGCATGTTCTATTCCATGTATTTTGTCCACCAGTTCTGAAAAACGATCAATGCCCACACCCTGGCCGCTGAATCACCGGGATCGGAAGAATGAAGTTTCCGGATCAGTGCCGATACCGCCGCTTCATCAAAGATGCCCTGCGCCCGGATCCGTTCCGCCGAAAGCCATTCGCCGCGAATTTTACCGTCAAGTTCAGTCCTGAACCATTTCAGCAAAGGTACTTCAAATCCATGCTTGTTGCGTCTGAAAATCTCATCCGGCAACATTTCCCTGAAGGCATCCTTTAGTATCTTTTTTCGGTATGAAGTCCCGGCTTTGTAAAACCAGGGCAGGGAAAAAACATAATTCACATGCTCATGATCAAGGAAGGGTACCCTGACTTCCAGTGAATTGGCCATCGACATCAGATCCACTTTCACCAGCATATCGTTTCGCAAAACCACTTGCATGTCCGTCAGCAGCACTTCATTCAGGTCTCCTCCGGTGCTGATATTCCTCAGCCATTCCTGTTTTCTCGCGTTGAAGATCTCCTGTCTGTATGCTACACTCAGGAGTGATGCTGCTTCCCCTTCACTGCTGATGGATGCCAGGCGCCAGTAGCGTTCTCCCTCAGGGAGCCCGGCGGCCTCCGCAAAGCGGTGCAACTGCCGGATGCGGTTGCCGGCAAAACTATTGCGGCTTTTCGGAAGAAATGCCCAAAGACCTCCGCCCGCCTTCACCAGCTTTTCTTTCATTCCGGGATTTCTCATCCGGCATTCCGCCATGTGTTTGATATAGCCACCGTAAAGCTCATCTGCTCCGTCACCCGATAAGGCCACGGTAACCTGCCTGCGGGTTTCCCGGCTGAGCAGGTATACGGCCAAAGCGGAAGAATCCGCAAAGGGCTCATCAATGTAATCAAGAACACGTGGTAAAACACCCAGGAGATCCCCGCTGCTGAGGCGGATGGACTGGTGGTCGGTGCGGTGCAGACGGGCGATGGTTTCCGCATGCCGGGTTTCATCAAAAAGGGGTTCGTCGGGAAAACCAATGCTGAAAGTTTTCAGTCCCGGCTTGTGACGGGCCGCAAGCCCCGTGATGATGCTTGAGTCAATCCCTCCGCTGAGAAAGGTCCCCAGGGGGACGTCTGCCACCAGGCGCCTTTGAACCGCCGTGTCCATCAATTCTCGGATGCGCCCGCAGGCGGTCTCATATGAATCACCGCAAATTCCTTTGGGGTTGTAAGGGATGGAATAAAAACATTCATGGGAAGCCGCCCCCTTTTTAACCCGCAGTGTATGTCCCGGTTCTGCTTTCTGAACCCCTTTGAAAATGCTTGCAGGACCGGGAATGTAATTCAACTGCAGGTAGGCGAAGATGGATTCCGTATCCGGTTCACGGGGAATGCCCATCGCCACCAGCGCTTTCATCTCCGAGGCAAAAAGAAAAACATCATTATCGTGATAATAATATAAGGGTTTGATCCCCATGCGGTCACGGGCAAGAAATAAGCTGTTTTCCGCTTCGTCAAAAATGCAGAATGCAAAAAAGCCGTTCAAGCGGTTCACGAATGCAGGCCCATAAACGATATAGGCATACAGGAGAACTTCAGTATCGCTTTCTGAACGGAAACGAATGCCTTTCTGTGTCAGTTCCCGGCGTATCTCCCTGTAGTTATATATTTCACCGTTAAAGACAAGTGTATAGCGACCACTGACGTCTGTAAACGGCTGTGCGGCGGCATCACTCAGATCAATGACCGAGAGGCGGCTCTGTCCTAAAGCAGCGTGTGGCCGTCGGAAAACACCGCTCTGGTCTGGTCCCCTGAGATGCAGGCTTTGGACGGCGGCCGGCAGCAGGTCGAGCTTATGCGCCCCTTTGTCGCTGAATGACATTCCTCCGGCAATGCCGCACATGTGATCAGGGATTAAAGGTGTATGACTTCTCCGTAAGCCGCTGCAACGGCCTCCATGATCGCTTCCGACAGGGTCGGGTGGGGATGCACCGAACGGATGATCTCATGTCCGGTGGTCTCCAGTTTCCTAGCCACCACAACTTCCGCGATCATCTCGGTGACATTTTCTCCTACCAGGTGCGCACCCAGCCACTGTCCATATCTGGCATCGAAAATGACTTTTACAAAACCATCCCTGGCCCCTGAAGCAGTGGCCTTGCCGGATGCAGTGAAGGGGAATTTTCCGACTTTGATCTCGTAACCCGCTTCTTTCGCTGCTTTCTCACTCAATCCCACCGAGGCGACTTCCGGTGTAGTGTAAGTGCAGGAGGGGATATTCCCGTAATCCAGGGCTTCCGTTTCCTTGCCGGCCAGCTTCTCCACGCATACGAGGGCTTCATGAGAAGCCACATGCGCAAGAGCCGGGCCGTGAACGATGTCGCCAATGGCGTAGTAACCTTCCTGATTCGTCCGGTAGAACTCATCCACTACAACTTTACCTTTTTCTGTGACTATGCCGCATTCTTCCAGGCCGATTCCTTCCGTGTTCGGAGCGATCCCAACCGCAGAAAGGACGACATCACAGCTGATGATCTCTTCCCCTTTCTGTGTTTTGATTTTTACCAGGCATTGTTCACCTGAAGTGTCGACCGATTCCACGGATGCATTGGTCATCACCTTCATGCCGGCTTTCTTAAAGGAACGCTCAATCTGTTTTGATGAATCCTCATCCTCCAGGGGCAGAAGATTGGGTAAAAGCTCAACCAGGGTTACCCGGGTTCCTATGGAGTGATAGAAAAATGCGAATTCTGAACCGATGGCTCCGGAGCCAACCACCACCATGGATTCCGGCTGTGCGGGAAGCGTCATGGCTTCACGGTAACCGATGATCTTTTTTCCGTCCTGCGGCAGATTAGGCAATACCCGGGAACGGGCACCCGTGGCCAGGATAATATGTTTAGCACTGTATTCAGTCACAGTCCCCTCAGTGTCCGTCACCTCAACCTTGCGGCCGGGTTTCACTTTTCCGTGTCCCCTCAGCATTTCAATTTTGTTCTTATCGAGCAGAAACTGAACACCCTTGCTCATCTGCGCGGCCACTCCGCGTGAACGCTCTACGATAGCTGTAAAGTCTGGCTTCACACTGCCTTCAAGCTGCAGTCCGTAATCGGCCGGATGTTTCATGTAATTAAAGACCTGCGCGGACTTCAGCAGAGCCTTGGTGGGAATGCATCCCCAGTTCAGACAAATTCCGCCGGCCTCTGCTTTTTCAACCACGGCCGTTTTCATGCCGAGCTGTGAAGCCCTGATGGCGGCCACATAACCTCCCGGGCCGCTTCCGATAACGATAACATCAAATTCCATAATATATAATATTATATCTATAAAATAGG
Source organism: uncultured Bacteroidota bacterium (assembly GCA_937934705.1). GTDB lineage: Bacteria > Bacteroidota > Bacteroidia > Bacteroidales > CAIWKO01 > CALGYY01. The sequence goes on along the minus strand of CALGYY010000117.1, from coordinate 16,126 downwards.
TTCATTCTCCAGTATGTTCCCGCCGGCACCCTTATTCTTTTTAGGCCTTGCTTTCCTGTGATCGTTCCCGATGGGCTCCGGCAGGGTCTGACCGCCAATGGCGCTGTGACTTCCGGCGTGCCGCACCGCACGCCGCGCATCCCGCGCTTTTTCTTTGTTATAATAAACGGGCTTGGCATTCATGCAATTCGGACAGGAAGTGGTTTTCGGAACTCCGCAGGCCGCAATCCATAGCGCAGAAAGAAGAAACACAAGAGCGATCCAAATTACGGAGTACCGGTGTTTCCGGATGCTGGTATGAGCAGAGGAAGCCTTCATGATGTAAAATTACGCATTTTACCGTAACCGGCGTGTCGCAGTCAGAGGAATGTGCCGGATCAAAGGCCTTTAAGACCCTTCAGTTGCTCTTCAATGACCCTGATCTTGGCCTCGGCGTCAGCTTGTTTCCTTCGCTCTGTTTCAACTACTTCAGCTTTGGCATTGCGGACGAAATTCTCATTGCCGAGTTTTTTCATCACCGATCCCATAAAGCCCCGCAGGTATTCCAGTTCTTTTTCCAGTGCGGCGACCTCAGCTTCCTGATCCACACTTCCTGCCACAGGGATGTAGAACTCTGTTGATTTGGTAATAAAGGTGATGACGTTCTCCGGTTTTTCCGGTACGTAGGAAATCCCGGAAAGATTGGCCAGTTTCAGCGCTACAGGATCAAAGGTCAGATCCGCCGCTTCATTGTTATTCTTGCGAATCATCAATAATAACGGTTCTTTCGGGGAGATGTTCTTATCCTTGCGGACATTGCGAATGGCAGAGATCACTTCTGCCGCGTATGTGAACTGCTCCAGAATGTTCCTGTCGTAAGTCCGGCTCTCGGGCCAGGGACTGATCATAATGGAATCACCCTCCTGTCTTTCGGCCAGATACTGCCACAGTTCTTCGGTGATAAAGGGAATGAAAGGATGGAGGACCTTAAGCAGGTCTTCAAAGAAACGGATCGTGGCATCGCGGGTGATGGCGTCGATGGGCTGCTGAAAAGGTGGTTTCACCATTTCAAGATACCAGGAACAGAAATCGTCCCACATCAGCTTGTAAACAGCCATCAGGGCTTCAGAGATCCGGTAGCGCGAAAAATGTTCGTTGATGATCTCCAGCTCTGAACTGAAGCGGGCGGAAAACCACTGAACAGCGGTTTCCGAGGCGGCAGAGGGGCTGGCAGCCGCATCCACTTCCCAGCCCTTGACAAGCCTGAAAGCATTCCAGATCTTGTTGCTGAAATTCCGCCCCTGTTCGCAAAGGGCTTCATCAAAGGGAAGGTCATTACCCGCCGGGGAACAGAGCAGCATTCCGACGCGTACACCGTCGGCCCCGAATTTCTCCATCAGTTCAATGGGGTCGGGACTGTTGCCCAGAGATTTCGACATCTTACGGCCCTGTTTGTCACGAACAATCCCCGTGAGGTAAACATTCTTAAAAGGCACCTCACCGCGGTACTCCAGACCGGCCATGATCATGCGCGCCACCCAGAAAAACAGAATCTCCGGTGCGGTCACCAGGTCGCTGGTGGGATAATAATAACAGATATCTTTATTGTCCGGATGACGGATACCATCAAAAACCGAAATGGGCCAGAGCCAGGATGAAAACCAGGTATCCAGCACGTCTTCGTCCTGGCGCAGATCAGATGCCTGCAGAGCCGGATTGGCACTCTTGTCCCGTGCTTTTTCAAGGGCTTCTTCAGGACTGGCCGCAACCACGAAATCCCCGTCAGGCAGGTAATAGGCCGGAATGCGCTGTCCCCACCAGAGCTGACGGGAGATACACCAGTCTCTCACATTTTCCATCCAGTGCCGGTAGGTGTTCTTAAACTTTGCCGGATGAAATTTCACCGTATCGTTCATCACCACATCCAGCGCGGGTTTGGCCATATCTTCCATACGCAGGAACCACTGCAGCGACAGTCGTGGTTCAATCACTTCATCTGTACGCTCCGAATACCCGATGCTGTTGGTAATTTCTTCGACTTTCACCAGGTGACCCTGAGCTTCCAGTTCCTTCGATATCTTTTTGCGGACCACAAAACGGTCTTCTCCTACGTACATCAGGGCTTTTTCGTTGAGGGTGCCGTTATCGTTGAAAATATCAATGCTTTCCAGTTTGTGCTTGATGCCCAGGTTATAATCGTTGATATCATGGGCAGGGGTGACCTTGAGAGCGCCTGTTCCAAACTCACGGTCTACATATTCATCGAAGATCAGCGGAACAGAACGCCCGATCAGAGGGATGATGATGCGCTTTCCCCTGAGCTGTGTATAGCGCTCATCCGCCGGATGAACGCAAACAGCCGTGTCGCCCAGTATGGTTTCGGGACGCGTGGTGGCTATGGTGATCCACCCGTCTTCACTGCCTTCGATGCGATAACGCACGTAATACAGCTTAGAGCGAACCTCCTTATGGTTGACTTCCTCGTCGGAAACGGCGGTCAGCGCTTTGGGATCCCAGTTTACCATGCGGACTCCGCGGTAGATCAGACCCTTTTCATAGAGGTCGCAAAATACATGGATCACACTTTCGTATAAAGCTTCATCCATGGTAAAGCGCGTCCGTGACCAGTCGCAGGATGCGCCCAGTTTCTTCAGTTGCTCGAGGATGATGCCCCCGTGTTTTTCTTTCCACTCCCAGGCATGGCGCAGAAATTCTTCCCTGCTGATCTTCTTCTTGTCGATGCCGTCCTCTTTGAGTTTGGCAACCACCTTGGCCTCTGTGGCAATCGACGCATGGTCGGTTCCGGGAACCCACAGGGTGTTCTTTCCCAGCATGCGCGCACGCCTTACCATCACATCCTGCAGGGTGTTGTTCAGCATATGCCCCATGTGGAGTACGCCCGTCACGTTCGGCGGGGGAATCACAATGCAGTAAGCTTCCCGCTCATCAGGTGAGGCGGAGAAGAAGCCCTTTTCCATCCAGTAGCGGTACCATTTCGCTTCAGCCTTCGAAGGCTCATATTTGGCAGGTAGTTCCATAGGATCAATTCCCGGATTTTTTCCGGAAGCGCAAAGATAGTCAAAACGGAATAATGCATCGTCCGGAACATGCAGGGCTGTCAGGAAAATCATTAACTTTGCAGCAAAGGATCAGCCTATGAAAAAATCTTTGATCATTCTGTCATTGATCACAATAGCACTGGCGCTGGCTTGCGGCAACGGAACAAACGGAAAGAAAAACGGCGAGGCCAACGACACCCTCCCTAAAATCAGGGTCGAAGTGCCTCATTTCAACGAAGACTCGGCTTTTGCTTTTACAAAAATGCAGGTCGACATGGGGCCGAGAGTTCCCAACAGCGAGGCTCATAAGAAGTGCGGCCTTTGGCTTGAATCAAAGCTGAAATCTTATGGTTGGAAGGTAAGCCTCCAGGAAGTCAGGCTTCGTGCCTTTGACGGGACTGTGCTGAATGCAAAAAATATCATTGGTTCCATTGAACCCGAAGCCGCTGTGCGCGTTTTACTCTGTTCTCACTGGGATTCGCGTCCCTGGTGCGACAATGATCCTGACAGCGCCAATTGGAAAAAGCCTGTTGACGGGGCCAACGACGGAGCCAGCGGGGTAGGGGTGCTGCTCGAAATTGCCCGTATATTGAAGAACCACGACCCTGGGATCGGTGTGGATATCGTCTTTTTTGATGCAGAAGATTACGGTGAACCCATGTGGGACCGCCGGCAGTACAGCGGGGAAAACTGGGGTCTTGGCTCACAGTACTGGGCGAAAAATCCCCATGTGGTCAACTACAGTGCACGATACGGCATACTGCTCGATATGGTGGGCGTTCCTTCAGCCAATTTTGCACAGGAAGGTTTCTCCCTGCAATATGCTGCCGACATCGTGAGCAAAGTTTGGAGCGCCGCGTTCCGTGCGGGTTACGGCAATTATTTCGTGAACAGCCAGGGCGGAACCATCAACGACGATCACCTGTATGTCAATAAATACGCCGGCATCCCCACCATCAACATCATTCATTATGAAGCGAATTCGGCGACAGGTTTCTTTCGTTACTGGCATACCACGCAGGACAATATGGACCATGTGGACCCTAAAAGCCTGAAAGCCACAGGACAGACTGTGTTGACGGTTATATTTGAAGAAGGGGCTCCCGCTTCCTGATCATTCTCAGAGCAGTTCGCCGGCAAGGTTAGCCAGCTCCGAACGCTCACCCTTCTCCAGCCTGATGTGCGCGTAGATGGGATGATGCTTGATCTTGTCGATCAGTACAGATAAGCCGTTACTTTCTGAATCCAGATATGGCGTATCAATCTGGTAGATATCACCGGTAAATACGATCTTGGTGCCTTCACCCGCCCGGGTAATAATGGTCTTCACCTCATGAGGCGTGAGGTTCTGGGCCTCGTCAACAATGAAGAAAATATTGGATAAACTCCTTCCGCGGATGTAAGCCAAAGGGGTGATCACCAGTTTTTCCTTTTCAACTGCCTCAGTGATGGCTTTGTATTCCTTGTCCTTCTCATCATACTGGTTCTGTATCATCTTCAGATTATCAAACAAAGGCTCCATATAAGGGTTGATCTTTGATTTGATATCGCCCGGCAGATAACCGATATCCTTATTGCTCAGCGGGACGATAGGGCGCGATAAAAAGATCTGCTTGAAGTTGCGCTTCTGTTCCAGAGCGCCGGCCAGTGTGAGCAGTGTTTTTCCCGTTCCGGCCACACCTGAGATAGTGACCAGTCTGACTTCCGGATTCATGATGGCGTGAAGGGCAAAAACCTGTTCGGCATTTCTCGGACTGATGCGGTAGGCCGAACGTTTTTCAATGCGCTCGATCATTTTCGTTGCCGCGTTATAGTAAGTGAGCGCCGAACTCTTGGTGTTTTTCAGAATGAAATAGTGATTGGGGATGGGGTGTTCAATGCCAACCTCCTCCGGACTGCATCCGCCTTCCTGGTATATTTTATCGATCACCTCCCCTGACAATCCTTCTTTCAGAGATTTTCCGGTGTAAAGGGATTCGATGTCCTTGATTTTGCCCGTTTCGAAATCTGCAGCCTGAATGCTCAGCGATTTGGCCTTTAGCCGAAGGTTGATGTCCTTGGTGACAAGGATCACCTGGGTATTGGGGTTCTGCTGCTGCAACTGCAGGGTCGCATTCAGGATGCGGTGGTCGGGCTTATCCTCCCCGAAAACCTTGCGCGCATCCACATCGCTCTTCTCATGCATCACCACCTTAAAACGTCCCTTTTCCGGTCCGTCGATCGGTATCCAGTCCTGTAAGGTGTAATTCTGCGACAGATTATCAATGATGCGGATGAACTCACGGGCTTCGAAATTCTTGATGTCGTTACCTTTTTTGAAATTGTCAAGTTCTTCCAGGACGGTAATGGGGATCGCAATGTCGTTCTCGTCGAAACTGCGGATCGCGTTATGATTATAGAGAATCACGGAAGTGTCAAGAACAAAGATCTTTTTACTGCCGCTTTTCGCTGATGGGCGGTTTTTGGCCATAATAGGATTTTAGGGGGATAAAAATACGATGCCGCCTGCTGCCATTTCAGCCTCCCCCTCCGGATTTACTCACAAAGCCCGGTTAATAAGGCAAGCCTCACCTCCGGAATGAGCGTTTCCTCAGAGATTTATAAGTGTTGAAACGGAGTAGTCTGAGAGTCAGGCGGGTTTTTAAGACTTACCTGTGGATGTCGTGAAGTATTACTATATTTGAATCCCAAAAACCATTAACGATGAGAACTTTCACTGTCCTCCTGCTCACTATCCTGCTCTCAGGAGCAAGCGCAACCCTATCCTCTGCCCAGAACGTGTCATGGGTCAAACTGGGAGAAACCTCCCTGAACCTTGGGGTTGACAATGCCAATATGTTCCCCTCCGGTGATGCCGGCGCCATGAGCGAACTAAAATTTAAGGTCAAAAATGTGGCCATTAAGGTCAGCCGTGTTGTTATTGGCTTTCGCGATGGCAGCACCCAGAATGTGGCCCTCAATCATCAGTTCACCGCCGGTGGCGAATGTCCCTCCATCACACTGAACTGCACAAATTGTGTCATTACCAAAATTCAGGTTTTCTATCAGGGCACTGCCACGGAGAACCGTTCAGCAGTGATCGAAGCCTGGGCGAAACCCGGCACGGCCTCGCGTAAGTAAGTTTTTGTGAACCAACCAGCTAAAGTCGGTTGACGGAGTTTCACCCGACGGATGGACATGAAAACTCATTCTCCCTGCCCTGTTTGCAGCCATCAGGAACTCGCGGATAACGGTCGCCCGAGGGTGAATGAAAATTTTCCCCGGCTGAACGAAAGGAATTACCATATCGTACGCTGCCGTCACTGTCGCTTTCTTTTTATCGATCCCGAAATTGACCTGAGCCCGGCAGAGTGGCGGGAGCTTTACAAGCAGGACTATTTTGCCGGCAGCGTGAAATCGCCCTGGCAGATCAGGCTGAACAACAGGGAACTGAACCAGCGTCTGGCCCTGATCGGCCGCTACAGGCAGAACAGAAATCCGCAGGTGCAGATGAAAGAAAAACTCCTCGATCTGGGATGTGGTCAGGGTTATATGCTCGAAAAGGCTGCCAGTGCCGCTTATGAGCCTTACGGACTGGATCTGGCCCGTAATCTCGAGCCCTGTTTCGAAAACCGTTTTCCGTTCTTCGAAGGCAGCCTGGCACAGGCCGCCTATCCCGATGCATTCTTCAGCGTGGTTTACATGGATTCTGTCATGGAGCATGTACCGCATCCTGCCGATGCCATGAAAGAGATTTTCAGGATACTGAAACCCGGTGGATTGTTCCTCATGATCGTCCCCAACGAAGACTGCCTCATGAACGGCCTGATCAAATGGGTTTACACCCTCAGCGGACGTGCGGAAAAATATGGTAAAATCAAGCCATTTGTCACCCCCTACCATATTCAGGGTTTCAACCGAAAATCACTGCGTACGCTGAGCGCCCTGAACGGGATGAGCGTTTTATCATTACGTGGCTTCGGAGGAAGCTATCCTTTCTGGAAAGCATTTCCTGTCTTCAGTAAATCCTGGTGGATCAACCTGGCCGCATGGCCATTTGGTCTGATGTCGGTACTCACCCGCAGCCAGGTTCAGCTGATGCTTATTGCACGGAAAGACCCGCCGGTGGCTGCCTCCGGCGCCTGAGCCAGCAGACCAAAAGGACCAGGATGACAGCGGCGGCACTGCAGAGATTCACCCACAACTGGTCGCTGCGCCCGAAAGTATTGAAGTCCATTTCCGGGAAGTACTTCACCGAGACCCAGGCCACAATCACCGCGGTGCCATTGTTCACCAGGTGGGCGAGGATGGGAACCCACAGCGATCCGGACCAGTAGAGCAGGTAACCGAAGAGCATGCCCATCAGGAAACGCGGCAAAAAACCATAGAACTGAAAGTGGATGAAGCTGAACACCATTGCAGAAATGATAATGGCAATGTGAATATTTTTGATCCATTCATGCAACAATCGCTGAAGCAGTCCCCGGAAGATCAACTCCTCACCCAGGGCCGGAAGTATCGCGATCATCAGAATATTGACGATGAGATCGCCGGTTCCCGCGCTGAGCAGGAAGGCCTCGGTGACCCTTGCGGCCTGGTCTTCTGATGCACGCATCCATTGCTCAAGTCCGGCCATGGAGTCAGGCAGACTGAGCGCCATATTCCATTCCAGCAACAGGTTGATGAGCGGGAGGCCCAGGAGCATGATGGCGGGGGCGGCCAGAAGGTGAAGCGCCGGAACAGGTTTTCCCATCTGAAGGTAGGCCGTTCTGTTGCTGCTGCTGAGCAGGGTGAAGAGAATAGCGGGGATGATGAAGAGACCCAGTTGTGAGATGATCTGGAAAAATTTCAACTGCCTGACCGCCGCGGGATCAGAGAGCTGGTTCAGCGACGAAAGGTTTTCCGTTACGCCCGGTCCGAAGATCGCTGTGGCGATCAGTAATCCCAGCATGGAAAGGAGGAAAAGACTGGCCACGATGATCACGCCCAGCAGGATCAGCCTGAGCCAGGCGGGATGTCGTTCGAAAGGGGGATGGAATTGCATAGTCAGGAATTTGTGCCGAAATTAGAATAATTTTGTGAACCGCTGTGAAGGATGAAGCATGCTGAAAATCGGAACTCTTGAACTGCCTGAGCGACCGCTCCTGCTGGCCACCATGGAAGACATCACCGATCCTCCTTTCCGGAGGATATGCAAGCCTTACGGGGTGGACCTGGCGTATACGGAATTCGTTGCCTCGGAAGGACTGATCCGGGGAATAGAAAAGAGCCGGCGCAAGCTGGAATTCGCCGATGCGGAGCGTCCCCTGGGGATACAGTTGTTTGGTAACGATCCCGACCGCCTGGCGGAGGCCGCTGTGCTGGCTGGAGAACTGAAGCCCGACCTGATCGACCTGAACTTCGGCTGCCCGGTCAGCAAGATCGTGAGTAAGGGCTGCGGTGCGGCCATGCTGAAGACCCCGGAACTGATGCTGGAGATCACCCGACGGGTATGCCGGGCAGTATCTGTTCCGGTGACGGTGAAAACGCGGACCGGCTGGGATGAACGGAGCAGGAACATTGTGGAATGGGCCGTGCAGCTTCAGGACTGCGGCATCGCCGCCATCACCATACACGGGCGCACCCGGGCGCAGATGTACGGCGGAAAGGCCGACTGGAGCCTGATCGGCGCGGTAAAGAACAATCCGGCCATGCAGATCCCGGTCTTCGGGAACGGGGATATCAACAGTGCTTTCGTAGCCGCAGAAATGCTTGACCGCTATGGAGTCGACGGACTGATGATCGGCCGCGCAGCAATGGGTTATCCCTGGATTTTCAGGGAGGTGAGAACCTTCCTGGAGCGGGATGTTATCCTGAAGCCGCCCTCATTCAGCGAACGTGTTGCAGTCTGCAGGCAGCATCTCCTGGCCTCTGCGGCATGGAAAGGCGAGCGGCGGGCGGTGATCGAGATCCGTAAGCATTATGCCGGATATTTCAGAGGTATTGCCGGCTTTAAGCCTTACCGTATGCGGCTGATGCTAAGCACGGATCTGGAAGAAAGCCTGCAGATCCTGCAGGAGGCGGAGCAGGATCAGGCTTTCTGAAACCAGATGTCCAGATCCTTCCTGAGCAAGCCGTCTTCGAAAAGATCACCCACCTCTTGTCCCTTCTGCAGCCAATACACCGGTATGCCGTAAGTACAGGCAGCTTCGGCGATGTGCAGGGAATCGTCGATGAACAGGCTTTCTTCTCTGCTGCACCCGCTCACACGGAAAACATATTCAAAGATCTCCCGATCGGGTTTGCGCATGCCCAGTTCGAAAGAGAGAAAGACCTTTTCAAACAGTGCGTGAAGGCCGGAGATCCCGTGCTGCCGTTTCAGGTCGTCGGTATACAGTGCGTAGTGAATGCTGTTGGTATTGCTCAGCAGGAAAGTGCGGTAATTGTTTTTCAGCGACTGCAGCAGGAGAATGCGTTCTGAGGGAATGTCGAGGATGATGCGGTTCCAGGCTTCACGCACCTCTTCCCGGCTGATTCCGGGCGGCAGCCATTGCCGCAGGGTTTCTGTGAATTCATCTTCGCTGATGCGGCCTTTGTCGAGTTCGTCGAAGATCCCGCTTTGTGAAGCCTGGCTGAATCTGAGGTCGAAATCCTTCGCGCCCATGACCTTAAAAGCATCTATGGTCCGCTGAAAATCAATATCGATGATCACACCCCCGAAATCAAATATGATATTCCTGATCATGGTCTTGGTTCCGGATTCATTTAGTGAGACGCTCCAATTGAAGAAAGGCTCGGGGGATGATACCCTTCCCCCTTTTGCATTTCACAAATTTATTATCTTTGCCCCGCAAAAGTAGCGGTTTTTCCGCTCCGGTCCCTTAGCTCAGTTGGTTAGAGCAGTAGACTCATAATCTATTGGTCGAAGGTTCAAGTCCTTCAGGGACCACTTTTAGTTCTGACATACAGTCGTTTACATTTAGATGTAGAAAAAACGTAGAAAAAAAGAAGCTGGGTAATTGCCCAGCTTCTTTTGCTCATTCACTTTTCCAACGTTTTCTATTGAACTCTTCTTGGGTGGACCAGCGCGGCTAATCTCATAATATCTTCCTCCTTGTAAAACACCCTGCTGCCAACCCTTTTTGTTTCTATGATGCCGTCGTCTCTGTACCTTCGTAGTGTTGGAGGGGTTATCATAGCTGCCCTGCATGCTTCCACACTGCTTAACACCCGTGAGCTTCCTATTTCATTTTTTGCTACCTCACTGATGTTGTCCATCCTTTTCTTCAAGTCAATTTCAGCCTTCAGAATCTCAACTGCTCTCATTACGTCACTAAATGCTTTTTCAATTCTATCCATTTTACTGTTGTTGTGACAATAAAAAACCCTCATTCTCACAGGACTCCAAACACAAACGCTTACGCGGTTGATTCACTGGGCCATTGCGAGACTGAGGGGAAAAGTTGACCTTTTTTATTCAAGGTCTTGCCACCACAGCATTGGCTTATTATCATCTGGTTAAATAACGCGTCTCATGTTATCAATTGTTATTCAACGCGTTACCAAAATATGTTTTTTTAAGTCCTACAAATATAAGAAATTACAAACCAAAAAACAATTTTTTAACAGAATTTTTTTTGAGGAAGTATACTTTGAAGGATTCGAATAGGTTAGCCACCTGCTGATGGCGCATTACCAGCACCATTGGTCCATGGTTATTCTAGCTGGTTAACAAAAGACCAGATTTAAAGAAACAAGACGTCCCCAGAATATTGTTTTCACTCCGACAAACCACTCTTAATAAACTCTTCAACCTCCTTGCGGTCCTTAGTGTATCTTATTGTGCCGCCTGTTTTCTGAAGATTCGTGTCAACAAAACATAGAGCTGGTTGTGATGTTGATTGGAGAAGGTTGCGTTCCAACATCAAGTTTTTCCCGCCAACAGTTTTAACCCTTATGGAATCGTTATCAAACACGGCAATGCTGGTGGTGTCGCTAAGCAATGTTTTGTCATCCACAGGCAACCAGGCTATGACAAAGTTTGATTGGATGTAATCGTTGTCATTGTATAAGCTAAGTGTTCTCCATTCCTGCTTTGGCACAGCTAATACCCCCCAACCTGAAAAAATCACCAGAATGTTTTTCTTTTGAACTTTTGCACAGCTTATTGCGGCATCAAGGTCGGTATACGCATAGAAGTAACAAGTATCGGAGGGATTCTGTTCATCAACATATTCAAAGACCTCACTATAGCACCAAGTTCGCTGCTGGTCATTTGAACAGGCACTAATCATGAAGGACCCCAAGAGAAGGACTATCAGATGAGTTCTCACGTTGCTTTGCAAACAGGTGCCTTTGAAAGACATATGGATGTTCCCTTTCCCCATCCTTATTTATCTCAGTATACAGTAAATTCCTTAACAAAGGGGAATCCTGCTTTAGAGCCCGATGGCCTGTTATAAAAGAACGCTCCTTGTATTTTGTTCTTCCCCCTTTTCACGGTCTTTAAATTTATTATGGCCACGCCATCTTTAACAACAAGCGTATCTATTTTACCTAGCATTTCAAAAGTGTTGGTGTCTATGTCCTCACACAGGAATACGCTTGTGGAAATCATATCATTCATTCCTGCTAGATAAACCTTCGCTGAAAAACTATCCCCCAGTTTAATGTTATCATTTGAGGATACAACAACAGGCCATATTCCTGTAAACCGCCAAAAACTACCAGATGAATATGCTTCAAAATAGTAATTAGCAATTCGCAGTTCTATAGCTCTGATTTTATTTATTATCACTGCATTTGGAACTTCTTCTTGTATGTGTTTTATTCCATTCAATTCATCGGCAACCTCTAATAGTTCGCAAGGGAAGGTCTTAATATAACTTTCAAGCGAACTAGAAAACTTGTCCGTTTTCAAATTCAAAATAAGACTATCTGAACTTGCTTTTAATTGAACATAGAACTTATACCAGTATTCTGTCGTATAGGCAATTGAATCGAGCGCTTTAAACGATTTCTCAATCGAGTTGATTTGGTTTTCAAGCAATTTGTTGTTGTCTTCAATGACCTGTAATGATTTTTCTGAATCAGCTGTATTAGAACTTCGGCAATTTGACAGTAAAAGCGTCACAATTAACATCAAGCCAACGTAATTCATGTATCGCATGGAATATTTATTAAAGGTGTTTAGCTATTATACGTGAGATTTTAGTCGATGCATTATTTCATCCATTCATTTCTCCACCAAAGTGACTCTTTTCTCTGATAATATTACTCAATTATTCTTAATCCAATAGTAGAACAAAAAGCCCTAATCTCTGTAAACCCTCTTTTGCTAAATGCGGTCTGCTTGTTTTTTGGGACATTCCTCAATGAAGGGAAACGAAAAAAACTGATATTCGCTTGCCCGACAATGCTATCAATTCTATAAAAAACAAATGCAATATGCGGAATGAAATAAATCCCACCAGCGTCAGCGTTGTCGTAATTTGTAGAATCCGTCAATAATGAGATTATCTCCAACCGTTGCTCCTCATCTAATTCTATTCTCTTCCCTGTGCTATTATCAAATTTGCCATAAGCATCAACCGCATACCAGTACGCATTTGCTGGGTTAGTTTCCCCATCGTTCCAATTGAAAGCGATTACTTTATTGCTGGCGGAGATTGCTTCTCTATACTGCTCTAATGACACATATTCAAAATCCTCAAACCATTGGTGTCTATCATAGTTCGACCCAGTGAGTGTTTCCTCCTCGTTATTTACTTTCAAATCTGTGCCTGGAGATGAAAATTGACCACAGGATTGTGTCAATAAAAAAACAGCAAAAAAAATCCCTATCAGATATTTTGTCATTACTGAGAATCCGTGTACGTTCCACCTTTTAAAATTATTCAAAATCCCCCAAACTCCCACAAAATATTAATATTATGTTGAATTCTAGTATAAAAGAACGAAATTTTGATGAATCTAATTATCTTAGATGAGATTTTTTGTAGTTTTATAGTGGTGCGAGTATTACTGTGACAATTAGTTAACAACGCTGACCAATCTTAGAGCAAGGAACTGTTATGATATCTATCAGAGAAATTCAGACTATAAAAAAGTTGCTCACAAAAGCCATTGCTGGGGAATTATTAGCGGATGAATTATTCGACGATTGGAAGGAATCCTGGAATAGCAATCGCTTCCTTATGGTAGTTTTTGATGACCTTGAGAATTAAGTTGAGCATCTGCCAGGGAATCTTTTTACAACAGGAGTGAATAAAAAAGAGTGGCAACAAAGCACCCTTTACTTTTTATTAAAAATCGATTTAATACTCATGGAAAGTTTGGAGAGCAAAAGCGATTTGCAGCTTATAAAAATTAGGTCAGAGATGATACGTTAGTACTCTGAACTTATTACTATCCCTGATTAAATTCAACCTCAATGGAGTTTTTGTGCACAAGATACTACTGTAGGTTAAGTTATTCCAGGGCCTTTAAACACCTAAGTCTTGTCATTCAACATGAAGCACTGGATTACAACCAAAATTACGCTTGACGTAAACAAATACGAAACAAGTCGTATTCTTTATAAGACACGAACTGTTGATTCTAACGGGTATACTCTCGATGAGACTGAATATGATGCTGAATCAAATGTGGTTTGCAAGAGAATCTACAGGTATTTTGATACTGGTGAGGTAAAGGAATACATTGAATATGACCCCTCAGATGAATTGCTTGAGCGACACATATATTCAAAGGATGAATCAGGCGAAATTTGTACTCAAGAGATGGAATTTCATGGAGGAGAGAAAACCATCAAGGAGTTTTCCTTCACTGACATAGGCAACGCAGATAAAGCAACGATTAGAGATGAGAACGGGGAGATTATCGGCTATGAGCTGTATCTGCTTGATGAAAGCGGGCGATTGCAAGCAGAAATAGAATTGGATTCAGAGAATAATGAGATTTCGAAGTATGAGAGATTCTTTGATGATTTTGACAGACTCAAACACGGAAAACACTACATAGACGGCAACCTGAGCAAGATGGAGTCCTTCGAATATGACTCTAAGGGAAACGTTATTAAAAAGGAGGAAACCAACTACATTGACAACTTTACAATCACGGAGAATTATGAATACGACCAAAGCAACCGAATGATTTGCAACACTTCGTATCAGGATGGACGCTTAGTGTTTGAGAATAACTGTGAATATGATGAATTTGGCGACCTGATTTCCGAAGAGTTTTTTGAATTGGATTACTGGGGGAAGCAAGTCGTTAGACATGAAAAACTGATTCACGAGGTTCAGATGTAACGCGAATATGAACATACATTCTTTAAAAACAAGACAAGCATGAAATGAATCATCTCCCTCATCACCAACGCTGATAACTATGTGAGGGTCTTTAGAAAAGTTGAATATTGTGGCGAAAGGAATAGAGTGAAGAATAATAAACGACCATAGATGAATGAGAATCAAGCTTAAAATATTGACGTTTGTTCTTTTCATTTTATCAGCTTGTTCTGAAGAAAAACACAGAATAACCGTTGACAAAGATTTCAATTATACGATTACGAGCCATCCTTGGCTAAAAAATCACCAATGGCCCAACGAATTCTATGGCCTGAATGATATTGTCAAAAACGAATTTTGCAGTGACTCAACATATGCTGATACATGCATGTTATGCTTTGATAGTTACATTAGCAATGATACAGTCATTCTATATTATGAAAATCCAGATAGTTTTATTACCATCTACATCCATGATAGTACCTTTGAAACAAAACTGGAATACGTTACCGATATTGGGAATCAGTATAAATTCTCAGGCAAACCGACAGGGCGCTTTTTAGCTAATCTAAAATCTCAGAAATTGTTGCTAAAAGATTTGAATCTTAAAATCAACGACACAATCATCGGTTATATAGAAATTGAGACGACGCCTTTTTTAAAAAGGGATTATTGGCCGCATGAAACATATGATTACCAATATGACAAATTCGCAGGGTCATTCATTTCAGTCATCAAAGACAACAAATTGAAACGGATATATACAATACCATGAGCGAAAAGAATGTTTATCTAATTCTCACGCATCAAGTGAAATTGGATGATTTGGGAATGTCGGGTTTTTGTATGAACGTGATTATATTAGCACATCAAAATCACCAGATTTGAAAATGAAATTCTACAATACGTTTTTCATTCTTCTGTTATTATCTTCGTGCGGCAACTATTCTGGCTCCGAAGATTTAATCAATGACACTATTTGCAAAGTTTTGGTGCATTATGGGAAAACAGATGCCAACACTGTATACTTAAAACTTAGCAGGGCTGTGACAATGGATAAAATTGTTTTTACCTACAAACCACTTTTTGATAGTACACGAGTCAAGGCAAATTATATTCTTCAAATTTCGCGCGAACAAGACTCAATCATTTTTATTGATAAAGACACATGCATCCTCAGGGGGAGTAAGAATTTCTATAAAAGAAATCGGACATATAAAATCAAGAAGTATTACTACGACGACCCTAACGCGTATGACGTCAATTGTTTTTATTACATCAACGACACCTTGGGTTTTGTTCTTATTGAATCAGCTTGCAGAGTTGGCTATTCAACGTATGCTTGGGACACTGGAACAATAGGTGTTTTCAGGATAGAGGAACTCGACACATCGACCTTTTTGTGCAACAAAAAAACTAAACAATAAAAATATGTTGTTGCTGAATTAAATTATGAGATTAAACCTAGTTATAATCATTGGAATCTGCTTGTTGCCCCACGCAACAAACGCCCAGGAAGAACTCATTGGCTTCGCTGGCATAACCGAGGTTCGCAAAATGATTTTTAATGGGGATTCAGTTACAGCTATTTATCAACCAGACAACATCATCAATGTTGACAGAGGTAGGTATCCCGAATATTATCGTGGGTTGCCAGACTCGCTTCCCAGCCTCCCAGACGGACAATATCTTTTGTTTAATTCCCCTCATGATACAACGAAGATTTACCTTAGAGAGCGTTTCTTCATTAAAAATAATAAAAGGGATAGTTTGTGGATTAAGTATGATAATAACGGTAAAATATTATCGGAAAAACATTATAACGAAGGAAATCTCAAC
>CALGYY010000116.1 GCA_937934705.1 uncultured Bacteroidota bacterium | reverse complement strand
GCATCTACACGGTCAGCGCCCTTAATGATGCCAACTGTCCGGGCTCATCCAACGGAGCGGCCCTGGTGAATGTGTATCCCCTGCCTAATGTTACGCTGGCAGCATTTAACGCGGTCTGCCTCAACACGCCTGTTTTTCCGCTGAATGGCGGAGCCCCGGCGGGAGGAACATACAGCGGACCTGGAGTCAGTTCCAATAACTTCAATGCGGCTACTGCAGGAACGGGAAATCACACCATCACTTACACCTATACTGACGGAAACGGGTGTACAAACACTGCGACCAATACCATCACCGTTTATGGCCTGCCCGCTGTTGACCTGCCACCGCTTGCAGGTACCTGCCTGAATACGCCTGCTTACCCGCTGAATACCGGGACACCGGCGGGCGGCAACTATTCAGGCAACGGCGTAGCTGCCAACACATTCAATCCCGCTGCGGCTGGTCTCGGTTCACATGTGATCACATACACTTACACTGACGGAAACTCCTGCACGAACAGCGATACAGCCTCCATTACCGTGAATGCCTTGCCTGTTGTGACTTTCGATCCCCTCGCTCCCACCTGTCTGAACTCGGCACCTTTTAATCTGAGCGGCGGAAACCCTGCAGGAGGCTCCTACAGCGGCACCGGTGTAGGTAATGATATTTTTGATCCCGCAAGCAGCGGCAGCGGTAATTTCACCATTACTTATACATATACGGACCCGGGAAGCGGATGCACCAACACTGCCACACAAAACCAGTTGGTTAATATCCTGCCCGTGCTTTCGCACAACCCGCTGACTGATGTTTGTATCAGTACCCCGCCTTTTCTGCTCAGCGGCGGGCAGCCCTCCGGAGGATCATATTCGGGAACAGGGGTGAACAACAATATTTTCGACCCTGCTGCAGCCGGAAACGGCGTTCATACACTGATCTATACCTACACCGACCCGGCTACCAGCTGCACCAATCAGATCACCGTTGATCAGACGGTCGCACTGAATATCCCGATCAGTGTGAGCCCATCCAGTGCATTTGTTTGCGAAGGCGGTTCAGTGACTCTCACTGCATCCGGAGCCAACAGCTTCACCTGGTCTCCATCCACGGGATTGACTTCAACAGTCGGCTCTGCTGTGATTTCTACGCCACCCACGAGCATCACCTATACAGTGACAGGATCCAATGCTGATGGCTGTTCAGGGACCACTACGGCAACCGTGAATATTTATCCCGTGGTTGACGTGAACTTCCTGGCAGTACCACAAAGCGGATGCAAACCCCTGAATGTGCAGTTTCTCTTCACCCCTGGTCCGCAGGTGCAGGATTCTACCTTTGAATGGAATTTCGGGGACATCCTGTCCGAAAATAACACTTCCACTGAAGAGGATCCAACCCATCTCTTCATTGAAGAAGGGAATTACACGGTTACCTTAACCATCACGAGTGTTAATGGCTGCACCCATTCGGGGACCATGCCTGTGAATGTCTATGCCAAACCAACTGCTGACTTCTACTGGACACCCGAAGTCGGGAATACGGCCAATCCGCAGATATGGTTCGTAGATGCGTCAACCGGGGCCAACTACTGGTACTGGAATTTCGGTGATCCGGCTTCCGGTAACGACAATGAATCCAATGATTCACATCCTGTTCACACCTATTCCGATTCAGGATATTTTGAAGTTCAGCTCATCGTTGAAGCCAATCAAGGCTGCGCTGATACCATGATTAAATGGATTACCATTTATCCCGAAACACTGATCTATATCCCGAATGCTTTCACGCCCGATAACAATCAGCTGAATGATACCTGGGGACCGAGTATTATCGGTATTCTTGAAGAGGGATATACCCTGGAAATATGGGATCGTTGGGGTAAGAGGGTTTTTGTGACCAATAATACCACGGAAAGGTGGAACGGAAGGGTGGGTGAAAAAGTGGCACCGGCAGGAGTCTACGTTTGGGCATTAAAGTATCGGGATCCCGCAGGAAAAGATTATAAGATGAAAGGAATCGTGACGATTGTCAGATAAACATGAGCCGGCCCTGAGCCGGCTCTTTATTTTTCCGCCTGTGCCGGCAGCAAAGGTTCGTAGCAAAGAAGAGCATAATTTTTCGTGATCAGTTCGTGGCCGGTCTTCTCCCCTTCTTTGCCCAACCTGCAACGCCAGATTTCGTTGCAACGGGCGTAACCGCCCCACCACAGTTGCTCAAAACGGTGCCCCTTCTCATATACCTCGAACACTTCATCCTTCCGGCTGCACGACAATTCACCGAAGAGATCCTGCCGGTCCATCCACAGGCGAATATGATACGTGTCCTGTGTCGGATTAAAACAGCGTAGATCAAGATAATTATACGCCAGTGTGGCACCACTCCCAAAAGGGATGCTGCGGTCAACATCAGGGAATACATCATAACTGTGCCTCCAGCGTTCGGTGACCCGGAGTGATGAGTGCAAAATCATCCAATACAGAAGATTTCCCAACTGACAAAGCCCGCCCCCTGTTCCGCTTTTCAATTCTCCCTGTTGCAGCACCAGCCCTGGCAGATAACCTTTAGCGGCCGTGGGTCTTCCTACCATATGCCAGAACGAGAAGAGCTCCCCCGGTCTGATGATCACACCATTTATCCGGTTGATCGCGATACCGAGGTTGGTTAGCTTGTTATATTGCAACTGCATATCCAGATCTTTCAGTTTCCTGATCAGCGGACTGGAGTGACGAATAAGCGGGAACCATTGCGATTCATCTGCAAACTTTCTCCGGGCCCATTCCGGGGATTGAACCAGATCACGGAAATGTCGTTTCAGTATAAAATACTCCTTCCCCAGTGCAGATCTGAGGCGGCTGCGCCTGATGGGCTTGCCGGTCAGGTCCCGTTCAGAGGAGACGGTCATTCTCGCTATCATCGATCCTTTCTGAACGCAAACGAATAATATTCCTGATCAGTCCCATCAGGGCCACCAGAGCCCATACACCTTCAAGGACAACGAAAGGAATGGCGGAAATCAGCCAGGAGCCATAACAGGCCATCCCTGCACCCACCAGATTCAGAATATTATATGAAAAGCTGCTGATATGTATACGCCGGATGGTCAGCAGAAAAAAGGCCAGCAGGATCAGGGAGACCCCAATAGTATTAATTACATCAGCATAGTTCATACGCAGGAATTTCTATGATCCTTCATTACTGTTCGCATCCAGCATATGATAATGACATCTGAGGGTCTCACCGGATTCAGGATCCCTGAGGTGAAACCCGTTTCCCCTGCACCATTTGAACTCCTTGCAATCGCTGCAGATTCCGTTGCGCATCCACTCACGGTCACGAAATTTGGAGAAGCCCTGGTTCCATACCTCCATGAAATCATCCTTGTAAATATTTCCCTGGACATAATCCCGGTGGATATTCGGACAGGCACAAATGGATCCATCGGCCAGCACAGAGGCAATGTTGACCCCGGCCCGGCAGAAGTAAAACCCATCCCTGACCTCTGCCTCGTAGGGACCCAGGTATCCTTCACAACCATAGCTCATATGCATCAGTCCTTCTTCCCGCCCCTGTTTCAGAAAATCCATCAGCCATACGAACTGTTTATTGGTGAGGTGCAGTTCAGGCTGATCTTTAGCCCTTCCGATCGGGCAAATGGTGAAAATCCGCCATTTTTTCACGCCTGTTCCGAGCAGGAATTTCTTCAGTTCCGGAATTTCAGCGAAGTTTCTCTGATTGATGCATGTCACCACATCATACACCAGGTCATCGGCACCGACCAGCATTTTGATGGCATTCACGGCCTTTTCCCAGCTATGCGGGTTTCCGCGCAACCAGTTATGGTTTTGTTCGAAACCGTCGAGGCTAACGGTTACCGATCGCAACCCTGACTTCAGCAGCCGCTGAAAACGTTCCGGTGTCAAGGCATAGCCATTGGTAACAAAGCCCCAGGGATAGCCCTGTTTGTACAGCTCATAACCGACCTCCTCAAGATCCTTTCTCACCAGTGGTTCGCCACCTGTAATGACGATCATCACCTTGTTCGGATTGTAATGCTTCCTGACCTGGTCGGTAACCCTGAGAAAATCCGCAGCAGGCATATCCTGTACCTTGACATCCATCCTGCAATCGCTGCCACAATGCAGACAGGCCACGTTGCACCTTGAGGTGCACTCCCAGAAGAAATAGGAAAGTTCATGCAACTGGGTTTGCACATTCACGTATTTGCTGAATACGTTCAGCGCGAGTCGCTTTTTAAATGAGGGCCGGGGAAGTTTCAATGTGTATTCTCCTGAAGTTTAGCAATGCTGTCGTTGCCGGCTGCAGATTCCTGCTCAGCGCGCATAAGGGAATCCCTCTGTTTGCTGACATCAGCAGGCGGCCCTCCGTATTTAACCACATGCCGTTTACATGCTCCGGCTACCAGAATTGATGCGACAAAAGCAAACAATAAAGCCATTGACCTGATACGCCAGTGTTTTGAGGTACATGATGTTCTCATGACAGTCAGAATTTGAAATAAAGGTAAACATTATTCCGGTATACCGGGCAGGTGGTAAACGGGAACCCCATAATCGACCGCCGGTTCTGAGGGCATGTATTTCCGCTCGCTGGTATCTTTTTTCGCCTTGCGTTTCTCTGCAGATTGCTTACTTCCCGGTGATGGTTCGTTATAAGGTTTAACTGAATCCGTCCTTGTCACAGCTTTTGGTCCTGATTCTTGAAATGAATCAGTTTTATCGCTGAAACCTTTTGATTCATGACAGTTTTCAGTTTTACATGATGGCAGCAAAAAAGCCAGGCTTCCGATCAGAAGCAACAGATGAAGATAAATCCTTCTTCTGAACTTAAGGTAACGCACCCGGGTCATGATCCTCCTCCTTCCTGATGTACTGCCGGGGTCGTGAGACCGTCAACAGTCTGCTTAGTCTTTATACATATCTTTTGGCACACCGTACTTCGTCATCGGCGGCTTGGGCTTGTAGTTATTCTGGTTCTGGTTTTTGGCCTTTTCGATGGAATCCTGTTTGGCTTTAGCAATAGAATCCAGCCTGGCCTGTTCTATCGCCGCCTGTGCAAGGGAATCTGCCTGACGGATGGAATCCTGTCTGATGGCCTCAGCAATACTGTCGTTGATTCTTTTTTGTTCGGCTTCCTCTTTTGCTGCATTACCGCATGAACTCATGGAAAACCAACTCAGACTGCCCAGAAAACCCAGTACAAGAAAATACCATCCAAGGCGCATCTTTGCCCAGGACTTAAGGATTTGCTTACTCATACGCTGCATATTTTTCTCCAAATATAGGAAGATCTGAAGGCACAGGACCAGGTGGCTGATTATTTTTTCTTCAGCAGAATATCGACCTCGCGCTCTGAGTTGTTGAAATCACGTCCACTGATTTCCAGGTGGAGGGTGGTATCCCTGAAATATCCCACATTAGCTGTGGAGTCGGGATCGAGGAAGCGCAAATCCAGGCTGTCGCCTTCCCATGCCCAGTAATAAAATACGTAGTTGCCTGAAGATCCTGTTGTTACAGTCAGAGAATCTTCCCAAAGCGGATTCACCACACGAACACGAATGCCCGGAATGTTCTTCAAAGAATCTTCTGATTTCACATTACCTGAAAAGCGAATTTCGCGCTGGCTATCGTAAGGAATACCATACTCAGCCTCCGGAGTGCCATATTTGACGCAGGAAGCCAGAAAGCCCATGCCAAAAATCCCGAGAATCTGCAGAATTGAAATATAGAATCGGGACCTGAAGCGTGCGCTGCTGATCTGTATTTTTCTCATGATTTAAGGATTAAGATGGATGTCAAGTTCTTTTTTATCCTGCATTAATTCTTTCTGTGTTAATTGAAAATCAGACGAATAAATGGTCTTACCTCTGTCCCGCACCAGGATGTGATAGGGCTCGGCTGAACTTTTAACATCATAAAAAACGAAGCCGGCCTCAGCATCGGTGTAGGTCCTCAGGGTATCATTGTACCGGCCATGGGTCAGGAGCACTTCCACCGGTCCTGAGCCGGGATCTTCCTGACCTTTCACAGATCCGCTGATGTCAAGTCTGCTGAGGCTTGATTCCGGGTAATCGGCCTGGGGGGTACCATAACAGGCTTCAAAAACGAAGCAGGCCCCGCAAACACCGAAAACTTTGAGGCTGTTTTTCAGCAATCGGCTGCGGGACCGGGTAAAGAAAGAACGGAATGTGTTGAGCATAGGGTTATTTTTGAGGGGGCGGAAAATAGCAAAAACTGAACCAAATATTACTTCAGGCAGATGCTTTCACGGGAGCTGAGGGGTATAAATAACAGAGGCCGTCAAATACATGACGGCCTCCGGATTCATTGTTACGGGAACTATTTCAACACCTGTATGGGCTGAACGATTTCCTTGCCGACATTAACAGCCTTTTCATTTTCGGGGATCAGGCCGTGGTGGCGTTTGGGGAGTGATTTCTCAAGTCCTTTTCTCATAAATTCAGAGGAAACGACCGGTTTGAGTTTCAGGAATGCGCCCAGGACGATCATATTGAAGACCTTGAGTATACCGAGTTTAGCTGCCTCATCGGCTGCATCCACTCTGTAGATATTGATATCCTTGCGCTCAGGATGGCGTGTAATCCCGTTCCCGTCATAAATCAGAAGGCCGCCGGGCTTCACCGTTTTCTCAAACTTATCCATGGATTGCTGATTGAGAATGATGGCGGTATCATAAGAATTGAGAATGGGGGAACTGATCCTCTCATCGGAGATGATCACGGTGACGTTGGCAGTACCTCCGCGCATTTCGGGACCGTACGAAGGCATCCAGCTCACTTCTTTGTTTTGCATCACTCCGGAGTAGGCCAGGATCTTGCCCATTGAAAGGACGCCCTGTCCTCCGAATCCTGCGATGATGATTTCTTCAGTCATATTAAATTATTTTCAACTGTTATCAATTGTATTTGGCACTTATTCCTTTTCGCCCGCATCCTGGGGGACTTTGATATCTCCAAGGGGATAGAAGGGGAACATATTGTCGACCATCCACTGGTTGGCCTGGACAGGGGTCATTTTCCATCCTGAGTTGCAGTTTGAAACGACCTCCACAAAGCATAAGCCTTTTTTGGCAAAGGAATAGTCAAACGCTTTTCGAAGGGCTTTTTTGGTTTTGCGGACGTTGGCCGGTGTATGGACCGACTGACGGGTAACGAAATAGGTACCCGGCAATTGGGCGACAAGTTCAGTTATTTTAAGGGGATTACCCATGATGGCGGTGTCGCGTCCGTAAGGACAGGTGGATGCCTTCATTCCCGGCAGGGTGGTGGGCGCCATCTGCCCGCCGGTCATCCCGTAGATCCCGTTATTGATGAAAACGATCACGAAATTCTCTGCGCGGTTGCACGCATGGATGGTTTCTGCTGTTCCGATAGCGGCAAGGTCGCCGTCACCCTGGTAAGTGAAAACATACTTATCCGGATTCATTCTTGAGATGGCTGTTGCCAGGGCCGGAGCCCTTCCGTGCGCAGCCTGCTGCATGTCGATATCCAGGAATTCGTAAGCCAGTACAGAGCAGCCGACCGGGGCCACTCCGACGGTGCGGGCCTGAGCATCCAGTTCTTCGATAATTTCCATGATCAGGCGGTGGACGGTTCCATGTCCGCAACCCGGGCAATAACTCAGCGGACGGTCAACCATGAGGGGTGTACGACGGTACACCAGGTTTTCCGGCTTAATGATCTGATCTCTTGTTAAGGTTTCTGACATGATTTAACCTCCTATGATTTTTTTCTTCAAATTTTCAACAACTTCATCCGGGGAGGGCAGAATGCCTCCTGTGCGGCCGTAATGTTCAACGGGTATTTTACAGTCCACAGCCAGCTTCACATCTTCGATCATCTGGCCCAGGTTCATTTCCACGACAAGGATACCTTTGACTTTTTTCGACAACTCTTTGAAAACAGCCTTGGGGAATGGCCATACGGTGATGGGTCTGACAAGACCGACCTTGATACCCTCTGCCCTGGCGATGTCGATGGCTTTCTGACAGATTCTCGCGCTGGATCCGAAAGCCGTGATCACGTAATCAGCATCTTCGCACTGAAGGGCTTCATAGCGGACCTCATTGGCTTCAATTTCATTATATTTATCATTCAGTTTCATGACATGTTTCTCCTGCTTGGAGGGATCCAGGTCAAGACTGGTGATGATGTTCCGTTCCCTGTCTTTTGTACGGCCTGTAGTTGCCCATGGAGCAGCCTTGATGGTTTCCTCGTGGGTCATCCGCGGCTGTTGTTCAAAGAGTTCAACCTTTTCCATCATCTGACCGATGACGCCGTCGGAAAGGATCATTACCGGATTGCGGTATTTAAAAGCGAGGTCGAAGCCCAGGGGTACAAAGTCGCACATTTCCTGCACTGAAGCGGGTGTAAAAACGATCATCCGGTAATCCCCGTGACCGCCGCCTTTCGTGGCCTGGAAATAATCTCCCTGGCTGGGCTGGATGGTTCCGAGTCCGGGGCCTCCCCTGACGACATTCACAATGAGGCAGGGCAGTTCAGCGCCGGCCATATACGAAATGCCTTCCATTTTGAGGCTGATGCCGGGGCTGGACGAGGAGGTCATTACTTTTTTACCGCAGGATGCTCCGCCGTAGCACATATTTATGGCTGCCACTTCACTTTCAGCCTGAAGTACAACCATGCCAGTACGCTCATAAGGCTTTTCAGCCATCAGGTATTCCAGCACCTCTGACTGGGGGGTGATGGGGTACCCGAAATAAGCATCGGCACCGGCGCGGATAGCAGCTTCAGCGACTGCTTCGTTGCCTTTCATTAACCTGAGTTCTTTCATCAAAACTATGTTTTAAATGTTGTTAAACTGTGACTTTAACCCGGTATACGGTGATAACACCATCGGGACAAACCACTGCACAATTGGTGCAGCCGGTGCAGTTATCCCCTGTCGGCTCAGCGAAGTGGTAACCTTTACCGTTGACTCCTTTTGCCATGGTGATCACTGATTCGGGGCAGGCGCCGACGCAAACCTCGCATCCTTTGCACCTTTCGATGTCGATCACAATAGCTCCTTTTAACTTTGCCATGTTTTCGGTTTTATTAAAAAAAGTTGATTACTTCAGCGACGAAATTAAGTATTTGCCCATTACGGGAAGAAAAAATGCTCATAAAAATTTGCTAATTCTGAGGTCCTTCCCCCTCCCGAAAAATTACGGTTCCGGAACTAACTGAGCGGGTGGTGTTCGTGGAACTTCTGCAGCCGGTATTCCAGATCGGGGAACTGCTGACGCAGCACCAATGAAACACAGGCACGTACGCCCTCGGTCCGCTCACTGCCGGTGATGGCCAGGGAGATCGCACTGATTCCGTAATAAACGAAGGTCTGCAGGAGCTCCTCACCGCTCATTCCGGGATAGGAAACCGTAAAGTAGAATCCATCGGCAATGGGATCGCCCAGATCTTTGTCATACACGATTTTAAACCCGTTCTTCAGGAACATCTCCTTCATGATATGGGCCTTTTCACCGTACTCTTTCACTGCTTCCACAAAATTATACTGGCCATCATTAACCGCTTTCAGCATAGCAGCAAGGGCATACTGGGCCGAGTGCGAAGTTCCGGAACTCAGGCTGTACATGGTCCCGAAAATCATGGCCTTGCCAAACTGGTCGAAAGCATAGTAACGTTTCAGATCAGGAGCCACCGTGGTGAACAACTTATCGGAAATCACCATCATCCCGATACGTTCACCGGCATAACTGAATGCCTTACTGCTGCTGATGAGCAGGATGAAATTATCGGTGTATTTCGCCACAGTAGGCTGATACGGGGCCTGCCCCGGTTTGGAATAATCCTTCCGGAAGTCCATACCGAAGTAGGCCAGGTCTTCCATGATGACCACATTATACTTGTTGGCCAGATCTCCAATGATCTTCAGTTCTTCATCCGTGAAACAAATCCACGAGGGATTATTGGGGTTGGAATAAAGGATGGATGATATATTTCCTGTACTCAGATAGGATTCCAGCTTCTCACGCAACTTTTCGCCACGATAGTTGTAAACGTCGAATCCCAGGTGCTTTACCCCCAGCACCCTGCACTGTTGTTTGTGCACCGGGAAGCAGGGATCGATGAAAAGGGTGGTGTCCTGCTTTGCGTTGATGCGGTTAACGGTCATAAAACACGCAAAACCGCCCTGCATGGATCCCACGGTAGGTATACAATTGGTGGCAGGAACATCAATGTCGAGGAAGAGTTTAACAAAGCGCGAGATCTCGGCTTTCAGAAGGGGGATACCATCGATATCGGGATAAATGGCAGCAACGCCGTCCTGCAGAGCCTTGCATTGCGCCTCTGTTCCGATACGTGCAGGCGGAATTCCGGGAACGCCCATCTCCATGCGAATGTACTTCATTCCGGTTTCCTTTTCAATATTATCCACCAAACGCTTGATTTCCCTGATGGATGCTTTTCCCACGCTGGCAATACCACTTCCCTGGATGTGTTTGCTTACAACATCATAGGGGATCGGTGTGTCTTTCATTGTATGTTGAATTTTTGAATGGATGATTGATTGATTTGGCTTCACAAATAAAGAAAAATTCCTTTAAACAAAGGGGGAATCAGTTTTTTTTATTGAGGGATCGCTTTTATCCCTGTGATTGAACATTTTTGTTCATCACAGATTCGCCATTTAAAATGATTCGGGCTGTCTGATGATCTCTCTGTCTGTTAAGGTCCGGAAGTTCTCCGCTCCCGGAACCCTGGTTGCGGCTTAACAGGATGGATGGGAGCAGGCCTGATACTGCTGACTATTTCAGAAGAAGTACAGGCAGCAAAGCAACAGCCTCAGGTTGGGCACATTATGCGTATTGCGTACAACCCCCTGAATATCCGGCGTTCCGTAATTGGCTACGGTGTATTCCGTCTCAAAGCTGAGCTGAAATTTCGGGACAACATATGCGAAGGAAGGTGCGATTCGGTAAAGGATGTCAATATCTTTTCCTCTGCAATAGTATATTCCGAGGTTGTCGGAAGAAGTACCGAAATTTTTGATGAAACCGGCAAAGATGCTCCCCTGGAATTTCTTGCCATAGGTCAGGTTGATCCAGGAGTAAAGATGATTGGTCGGGGTATAGGTATATTCACCGCTGGTACTGTCGGCCGTAGCCAGGGCATAGCCACCCATCATCAGGTGTTCGGTCAGGTTTTGCCCATAAATGCCTTTCAGCTTGAAACTGAGCCTTTCCATTGAAAAACGGTAATAAGCCAGCACGGCCCAGGTTCCGAGTTTCTCCCCGGTGATCACCTGATTCATATTAAGTAAGCGGGGTTTGAGAATTTTGTAATCTCCTCCCAATCCGCAGGCATGATGAGCATCCTTATACTGAAATTGAAGATGTGCATTGGGCATTACGGCATTACGCATATAATTGGGAGAAAAACCATCCGGTCCGTCGCTGCTGTTGTCGCGCTGGGTGATAAAAGAAGCAAGGAAACTGAACTTACCAAAACTGGTGGTCAGGCTGACCTGGGGATTCCGGATAAAAGGCTGAAAGGGCGCCCCTGTATTCAAAGAAACGACGTTGGGCACCGCATCCAGGGTAAAGATCGGGTGCCAGAACTGACCGACCAAAAGCTCTGCGTGTTTCCACTTCATTTTCACATACGCATGACGCAGACGCAGGCCGTTTATATCGTTGTTGGACACGCCGGAGAAATCACCTTCTATCATGCCCGTGACTTTCGCTCCCAGGGCATCAGGAGTAGTAATACTTCCCGTGAGCCGGGTGGTCATCGCGTTAAAATTGAAGACGCATCCTGCATTGACGTCATTTCCGTCACGATCCGGTTTACGATCGGCCGGATACCAGAGAAAAAGGTCTTCGCGGGTAGTAAAAACCTGTCGGGTGTCGACCCAGAAATCATTCTTGATGAATCCTGAAAAGCGAATACCCCACTTGCCCTCTCCCGATTCTGTCTGGGCATGAAGTATACCTGCCGTCAACAATACGGGCAGTACCGATAAGATGCTTTTTATGACGGACCTGTATTTCATCCCTGCGGAGAAAACTTTGTTTTACAGAAGAGACTGAATAAGGGCGTACTGACAAAGGAAACCAACATTCCGATGGTTCCGGCCTGAGGTGATGGCATCCCAGTAAAATAAAGGATCAGGCAAACTGCCAGAGAAGCGATTCCTGAGATCAGCGCGCCTATCCTGTTATAGCGCTTCAGGAACAGGCCCCACAGGAATGGCCCCAGGAAGAAGGATCCCAGCGCACCCCAGGAGATTCCCAGTATGGCCACAATGGAATCGATATTCATATAAGCCAGCAGCACAGCCAGCAGGGCGAAGAAAGCGCGCATGAAGCG
>CALGYY010000115.1 GCA_937934705.1 uncultured Bacteroidota bacterium | reverse complement strand
TCCCTTCACGCGCCTCATGACAGGGCGCAGCACTGCTCTGCATTACCTGCAATGTCCCTTCATGCGCCATCATAACTATTCACTATTCACTATCTTCACTATCCTCCACTCCTTCTGCCACCCATTACTGAGGCTGAGACGGAGGATGTAGTGGCCGGCGGGCTGTTGGCTGAGATCGATCTGGCTGAGAGCGGTACTGATTCCGGTGCTCAGAAGTTCAGTTCCCTGGAGGCTGAACACCTGCAGTTGTCCGCCTGATCCCGCGGGCAGGTGCTGAATCTCCAGCTCCAGATGCCCGGCGGTGGGATTGGGAAACAGCGAGGCACTGATCTCTGCCTGCTGCTCATTTTGCACAACAACAGCAGTGCTGTCCTGCTGAAACTCCGTCATG
Organism: uncultured Bacteroidota bacterium; assembly: GCA_937934705.1. GTDB lineage: Bacteria > Bacteroidota > Bacteroidia > Bacteroidales > CAIWKO01 > CALGYY01. Next base: position 13,240 of record CALGYY010000115.1, on the reverse strand, counting down.
CTCTTTTGTTCCGCCAGCTCCCGCCTGACCCGGTTTCCTGCATTGTCGTAGGTGAAGATCCAGGACTGGGCGGAGGTGAGGAGGGAACACAACACCATAACACAAGCTACTAATATTAATTTCATTGCAGACTATTTAATTACTACTTCCATAATTTCACTTGTAATTGGGGTTTTATAATGAAGATATCCCAGAACTGTGTCAGGATAAATAATTTTATGATAAGAATAAAAATCTGACATTTTTTTCGAATCATATGCAGAATTAACAATGTAGTCCTGGAAATACGTGCTAGGGTAGATGTACTGAAACCGTAATACACTGCCTCTCCATCGTTCGTTATTAATTACAATGCTATCCTTTATACTGCTTCCACGTGGGAGAAATGTACAAGACATTACCCCCTTTAAAATGCTTGAAGTGTCGCTTACTTCCATCCCCTCATTGTAATAATCAGACAAGATAAGCAGATGCCCTCTCAACTCATTAGCGACTGAATCCTTGAAGCCTTTTCGACCTATGGGACCCCTTTCCGCTACAGCCGCTTGTTCATTAACCGGCGCTAACATTGCACTCTGCTCAATTGATTCTGGGAGACAGACATCAAAACGTACATCAGAAACACCACAAGCGTCCACTCTGACCGCATTGATCCCCCAAAGCAAGCCAGTGATATCAGACAGATATATATTGTCTTGTGTATTATTCCTCATCCAGATGTTAATTACCGTAGTCTCCCTATTGCGAGAAACATTCATATCAACCGTGATTCCATCCTGCTTACAATTCTCTTTGCCAACACATGCCAAAAAAGAGACCTCACAAAATAGCATTAGACCAATTAATATATTCCTCATTTCACTAAAATTTTGCATATAACTTAAACATTAATAAGATATTTGTCTGAAAATAATCTTCTGGGAAACCATTACCGCCTAGTTGGTCTCTCTCATAATCTTCAAAGTCGGCAAATTTTGCTTTCCATTTGGGAGCTAAATCAATCAATTCCATAGCGTGATTCTCCCATTCATATGCCACTCTTTCCGAATAGGCATGCTTATTAATTCCTCTTCTAGCACAATACTCATTTAAACCCGCTGCGTTATGTTTAACATGAATTAACTCATGCCTCACAATAACGTAAAGCGCCTTTGGGTCTGAAACGAATGCAGAAAGAATTTCGACATCAGAAGTCAATTTCCCTCTATATGTTGTTACTCCTAAATAGTTTCCAAGAGTGGGCACATAACAAATCGTTCGCAGACCTGTAATCTGTCCGAAATGCCTGTTAACAAATCTTCTGAGGTTATCATCGCCAAGCAATTCAGGATATATCCATCCTCCAAGCTGTGGCTCATAAAACCCGTGATAGGTGAACTTAATACCCGGCCATTCAATTGTTCCGACCATTCCGTTCAACTCAAGATCGGTGCCGCCTATTCCATTGCCTAATGAAATTCCCATTGCAGAACAGAGCGACCCCATGAACCCGGAAGACCACATTTCTGCATTCAGGGCATTTGAAAAAAGCAATTTTTCAAGGTTACGATTAATGCTGTGAGCGAATCTGAAACGGTTGCTGATATTGTTCTCATACATATACCCGCTCGGGTCTGTATATTTCAGCGGGTTGTTGAGGCAGTAGGAGTAGCGGTTGTAGTTCTGGATATCGGAGGGGTTTTGGAGCACGGGGTCGGGGTTGAGGAAGCGCCCCACGATGGGGTCGTAGGCGCGGCCGTTCATATTGATCAGTCCGAATTCATCCAGGTGCTCGTGAAAGGTGTAGCCGCGGTAAAGCAGGTTGGTGGCGGGAATGCTCTCATAGGTCCAGTCCGCAGGATTGCGCTTACGGCCCCAGGCGTCGAAGCTTTGTTCTTCAACCAACTGTCCGTTTTCTCGAACAAGACCGCTAATACTCCCAAGATGATCTTTGCGCAGGTAAAACATTCTCTCATTATCATTCCACACAGCCGTAATACCATAGGGTGTGGGTATATAACAAAAGTCAAGTATTTCCTCATTATCACCCCTGATATCCACCTCATACAAGCCGCAATAGATGCGACTTCTGACGGGTTCCTCGTTCTCATTCGTCATTTGCATCATGCGTCTTTCCATATCAGGACCATACACGTATTGCAAATCAAAGCCCTCAGAGCTGCCGGGATCAATCTCTGTGATGCGGTCGATCTTATGGAAAGGGGTGTAACTGATATCCTGGGTATAGAAACTGATATCTGAACAGAGTCCTTCATCGGCAATTTCTGTCACTGCATTGAGTTTCTCACTGCCATAAATATATGTTCCTGCGTCGTACTTTGTATAAATATTACCATTCGGCACATAACTGATCTCCTTGTCAGGCAGGTTCGTGGCACTGATTTTTACCAGGCGGTCGAAGTCTTCATCATAATCAAAGGTCTCAACAAGCTGATAAATATTATCACTCCTTGAGAGCAGATTTCCCGTCAGGTAATCCCATTCGTACTCTTCGTCCTGCGCCTCGCTTGAGATGGAAGTCAGGTAGCCATGGTAGTCGTAATCATACAGGGTGTGCAATACGTCATCACCCTGCTCAATTTCGTATGGGCGACCCATTGGGTCCAGACTCACCAACCGCCATATCGGCTCATCATTATCTTCCCGCTGGATTTCCACAAGCAATCCGTCTGTGTTGTATAACTGCTCAATCTCAAATCCGTTGGGATAGGTCATAAAAATCTGGTTGCCGTAACCGTCATATTCATACTCAAAGATATAATCATTTCCGTCAATATGTTCTTGCCGGGAGGTAATTTGTCCGAAAGTATTATAGGTGAATTTTTGACTCATTCCATTGGATAATTCGACAATTCCGATTTTTCCGATGCCATTACCCGCTGAAAAGTAAGAATACGTATAATCCCCTTCAGGACCGGATTTGTCGGTCAGTCGCCCTGCATTATCATAGGTCATGTTGTACACATTGTCGTTTGCGTCTGTTTGTGACACCAATTCACTGAAATTATTATACTCAAAGCTGGTTGTTCCGGTATTGATCTCGAAATATGCCGTTTTTCGGCCGTATTCGTCATAGGTATTGTCCGTGACTGTCACTTCATCAATAATGCTCGATTTCAGCAATCCCATTGAATTATAATTATATCTTATTTCTCCGGCAGCATCTTCAACTGAGGCTGTTTGCCCGATCAGATTCAGTGTGGTGGTTTTTGATCTTCCGGCCGGGTCTGTCACCGTTGTCGAAAGGCCATTGTAAGAAAATGAAGTAATGGCCAGGTCGGCATAAACAGAATCCCTGATATTGCTGACTCTCCCGTAAATATCATAATTGGTCCGTATATATCCGACAGGCCCCCCGTTATTATAAAAATAGGGTTTTGTTTGCAGAACCAACTGCCCTTTGGCATTATAGAACTTATCCACAGCCACCTCATTGCTCAGGCTCTCTACCCTGCTGTGCAGTGCGCGGCCGGCAGCGTCAAATACGGTTATGGCATCCGGAGCGGAAGGGCCGGTAGTTTCCTCAGCATAATAGGCGTGGTCAATCCCGGAATTCAATGCCCAGTAACGGCTGATGGTTTTTGAGCGGCTGTCAGGATAATCAATGTATGTCAGGTTTCCAAAAGCATCGTAAGTGTATGCGGTGGTATTCCCTCCTACGTCCTCATAAGTCAGCAGACTCCCCCACAATTCACTATAAGTATATAACTTTTGCTTGCCCAGCATGTCTGTTTCCTGCGTTAAGAAACGGCCTTTGGCATCATAAGAATAGTTAATATAACGATTACTCAGCCCTGTGGCTGAGCTTGTCTTTTGAGTCAGGTTCCCGTACGTATCATAACTGAATGTATTGGTTGTTGCACCGTTTTGCTGGTAGTGATCCGTCACAAAATCAAGCCTTCCGTTCGAGAGGTAACTGAAATAGGTCTGCTTTGACACACTGCTGCCGGAACCAAGATCACAGGATGATGTCTGAAGGGCAGGCAACACCAGCCTTACCGTCTGAGAGGTAGGTAAAGTATAGTTGTTAATATAGTATTCAAAGTCATTCTGCTCCCATCCCTCCGGACTGGTCAGTGAGCCGTAAAAAACTTTTACGGATACCGGGTTCCCATTGTAAGCCAAAATATTATTGACGTTACCCATGGTCTGGCGGGTGAAAACCTGAGTTCCGGCAAGATGATCCGTAACTGTGACCAGGGAATCAAAAGAAAAGATCCTTTTATAGTATCCATAACCATTGCTGCCCGCTAAAGCTCTGTATGTCTTCAGATATTCAGTTGTGCGAACGCTGTTGTTGTTGATCTTGTATTCCACTTCTTTCAGATCCATCAGCAGATAGTTCTGGTTGAATTCAAATTCACTGGTTGTTGCAGCATTCAATAAACAATCAAAAGCCCGGGTTTTTGTAAAGCCTATAAAGCCTTTTCCATACTTATGCATCAATGCACCTTCGTATTGAAATTCTGTTGCAAAGGTTCCCCCAAGGGCATCAGGCTGGAGCATCCGGCTTACGACATAAAGGGGCCCGCTGTAATTGAACATTCGAGGGTCGTTCAGTGTGCCTTTTGTATGAATCGCGGGATCCGACAAGGGTTTGTACTCAAAAGATATGGTTTGATTAAACCCGTTTGTGGCTGTATGCATCAATTCAGGATGAAGGTTTTCATTCATGAAAACCAGCCGTGAGTATACACCATGGCCACCGCTTGTCCACCACCCGAAGTTGACCAGAAGGTCTTCATTGCCGTCTCCGTTCATATCACCAACAGGATAAACGAAAACTCCACCAGTCTGATCCCCGTCCCCGGCAAAAAAATCTCCGTAATCAAGTTTTGTAAAACCAATACCGTAACTGTAGTAAACGACACAATTGTATTCCTCATTGGGAGCATCCCAGATCATTAACAATACATCCGTCTTGCCATCGGCATTGAAATCTCCCGGGACCATGCTGGTCACCAATTCAGGATCGTAATTCTGGTTGAGATCAGTAATAAATGAAGAAGGATATGCCGTGCTGATATCATCCCCTTTCGACAAGTAAAGGTTCCATAGTTCGGTATTACGATTAAAAACCATCAGGTCAGTTCTTCCGTCACCGTTAAAATCACCCGGAAAGAGTGAATCAACCGCCAGCGTTCCCGAAAAAGAAAAGTCAGCAATAAGCATAAAAGACGTTCCTGACCATTCAAAAATTTCGAAGTTCGTTGTTCCGCTCTGGTGATGGCTCTTAATAATGTCTGCTTTCCCGTTCCCGTTGAAGTCAATGATGGTGAATGATCCGGGAGCCAGTTCCAAATCCGGTAAGGTGTCAAGCAGGGGGGGCCAAACCGCAAGAATTTCCATTCCGTCCATGTATATGTATACCTTCTGAGGATCTCCGAAATAATACAACATAATCTCATCCTGATAGGTGTCACCATCAAGATCAACATAATTGATCATATATTTCAGATCTTCATACTCCTCAAGGAGTCCTCTTGCTGCCAGATTGTTAATGTCATACCCGGCAGGAGCCAGGTCAGTTCCGCTGAAGTAATATGATCTCATATCAACTGAATCCAGAAGGCTGCTGCCTGTTTTATCCTCATCCCATATTGTGAACAATATCTCATCTTTCTGATCCCCGTTACAATCCGCTGTATTCAGTTGAACCATTGCAAGGGCTTTTCCGCTTGTAAGGCTTTCAATTTCTCCGCTGACAGGTGTAGCATAATCTGTAAGGGCTGTATCGTAAAGAAAGATCTGCCATTCAACTATTGGATCACCCCCTGAATATTCTATATTCCTTGCTGACAGTACATCCAGGTAACCGTCACCATTATAATCGCCGTACATCTCGTACCAGTAATCACCGGGGACACTAATCGTAGAATTATCTTCCCACGAAGGAACTACCGAACAATAAGGGTGTTTTCCTGCCGAACGTGTGGCTGGTCTTGTATGCGCATAATGCCCGAATGAATTGCCCGAGGAAGACAAGTTCCAGTTCGATCCACCTAATAAATGTGAAGATCCGATTGTCCCAATATTGAAAGAGGACTCCTGAAAAGTCTGACTGGATGACGGGAGCATCACCACAGGACTGCTGAAACCCCATTTCACTTGTTTTGTAATAAGATTCTGGGGGACAAACGATACTGCCCCGCCCTGTTCATCCCAGAAAACGGTCTGATTCAGTTCATTAAACACTAATCCCTCAGAAGGATTGAACTTTTCACCCCAGGTAAAAACGGTAGAATTCAGTGTTCCTCCGCTTGCATTGCTCTCAACAACCTCATTTAAAAGTGAGTAAATGTCATGATCTTCTCTTTCATAATAGAAGGAATACTTCTTTATCAGACTTCCATTGCATTTTATCCTGATTTCTTCCAGCAAATCGTAATCGGTTACGGGTGCAGAATTTCCGATATAAATTTTATTACGGTCTTCGCGGGTATTGTAAACAAATTCAATTTCATTATACGGAGAAAAGTTCTAAGAACCGGTATAACGTATCTTATTGATGAGTCCGGCGCTATTATACTCATATAATATGTAGTTCCCGTTAGGATCGGTGACCTTATTTAATCTCCATATTCCGATAGTTCCATCAAGGTTGTCCTTTGGGGCTGCCTTTGAATCTGTTGAATTTCCATATTCCATTACTGTCCCATCCGCCTTAATCACCTTGAACCATGCCGGTCCGTTTCCAGAGCTTCCCTGTGCAGATATGGCAGAAAAATCTTCGTATTCACAATAGTAAGTGGTACAGCCCTGAACCGGTGAAGTTCGCAGCAGCCTGTTCCCGTCCAAAGCGAGAGCATCGCTGCTTTCCATAATGACTGCGCCCAGCGCTCCGTCGTTTACAGGTGTTTTTGTTAGCCTGCTTACAGATGACAGACCCGAAATATCCCAACCCCATCCTAAGGAGCCATAGCCCGCCCTGCTGTTATATGTAATTGCAATTTCGGGTTTCATTCCATGCGTCCCCGGTGGACAATATACAGGTATGGTATACACAGAAGAACCATCAGGGCTTACGGCTCCTGATCCCGGAGTTGCTCCCACCGGTTTGTTTTGATCAATTGTTCTGTTCTGTAGAACAACGGGATCATGATAATTTATCTGTGCTTGTACTGAAGAACAACTCAGTACCAGAAGAATTGCGATGAAAACTGAACACCAGGATTTCATTCGCTTTTCATAATAATTTGATAAAGTTAATTCATGGTTTACTGCTGTATTTTTGATTGTTATAGCTAACTTATTAATACAACTTGCAGCTTTCTCTAAAAACTCGAACTATTTTCGTGCGCAATATTATTTATTATTTTCATATGACAAACAAAATTCTAATTATTTAACATTTTTATCTTTATTTAGAATATTTCTATGATAACTAATACATCAGACTTTTTTCAATCCGAACTGTCCTCAATAGAAAAAAACGGGACACAACGGACTTATTCCGCCCCCATCTTCGAAAATCCTTCTTCTACCTCCGTGTTCCTTGTTCGGATATCGCCTGCGGATTCAGTCAGCAGTCAGCAGCAATCAGTCAGCAGTGAGTTTTCAGTGGGCTCAGGCACAGCGTCACTCCATCACTCTATCACCCGTCACTCCGTCACCCGTCACCCGATCACTTCTTTCGAGATAATGTAACGGGGTATCGGGGTATCGGAGTAACGGAGTACGTCTGGACTTTATGACCTTATGACTTTTCGACTTTCGACACTTCATCACTTTCGTCACCTCCATCACCTCCGTCACCCCGTCACCGGTTACCCGGTCACCCGGTTACCCCGGTCACCCGGTTACCTTCATCACTCCATCACTTCCTCACTTCATCACTTTTCATCTTTTCTTCAAAAACTTATTATATTTGTCTGAACTTGCCTGCCTGATATGATCAACCGACTGCTGATCTCCTTATTTCTGCTATACAGCATGGGGAACCTGCATGCCCAGGATACGCTGAAGGGACGCAGCAATATCCTGAGAAATGTGGAAATCGTGCAACAGCTCAGCGACAGCCTGGGACCTTCCATTGCTGTGATTGACCCGGCAGTGAAAAGAGGGGTAGTGCTGATCGTGCAAAACCAGAAAGTGGACCTTCTGCTGAAAGTCACCGATCCCTCAGGCGTCAGCTCAGTCACGGTCAACGGCCAGCGGGCCGTGTATTCGGAGAATCATCTTTTCAGAGCCAGCCTGATCTGCGGATACGGAGTGCAGATGTTGAGGGTCAGCGCAAGCGATACCCGGGGAAATGTGAGCCTCGACAGCTTCGCCCTGGAAATCAGGGATCCTGCAGATGCGGGAGGGTTCATCGCCGAAGGTGAATATTACGCCCTGATCATCGGGAATAATCAATACACCGATCCGTCTCTCACTCCCCTCAGCCGGCCGGTGAATGATGCCCGAAAACTGTATCAGACCCTTACGGAAAAATACACTTTCGATACCGCCCGTGTCACGCTCCTGACCAATGCCACCTATGTTCAGATGATCACTGCCTTCGACCGTATCAGCGGAAGCATCGGCAGCGGGGATAACCTTCTGATCTTTTACGCCGGTCACGGCTATTGGGATGAGGCCCGTCAACTCGGATACTGGCTTCCCTGTGATGCCCGCAGAGATCACACTGCTTTCTGGATCCGCAATTCGACCATCAGCGATTACATGAGCAGTATCAGCGCCAGGCATATCCTTCTGATTGCTGACGCCTGTTTCAGCGGCTCCATTTTCAAAACCAGAAGCGCTTCAGATGATATTCCGGTAGCGGTGAAAACCCTTTACAGCCTGAAAAGCCGGAAAGCCATGACCAGCGGTAACCTGAAAGAGGTTTCAGACCAGAGCGTTTTTCTGGATTACCTCGTAAAAAGGCTGGAAGAAAATAAGGACAAGTACCTCTCGGCCGACCTCCTCTTCAGCGCAATCAGACAGTCGGTGATGAACAACAGCAGCAGTGAACCGCTTTACGGTACCATACAAAACGCCGGCGATGAAGGGGGTGAGTTTATTTTTATAAAGAAATGAACGCATGAAAGCTGCAGGCATTCTTTTTCCGCTTCTGCTCCTGGTCTGTTTAAAGCTGCAGGCACAGCAGATCAGTGATGTGACCGCTGTACAGCAGGGGAATGAGATCATGGTCAGCGCCCGTATGCTCAACGCTGAAAAAAACGCGGTGTATAGTGTTGAACTCTGGTACAGTATCAATCAGGCTGCGTTCAGGCCTTGTAAAACAGCCCGCTGTGTATCGGGTGATTGTTCAAAGATCCGTCCGGCAGATGATCTGAGGATCGTCTGGCCCGTTCTGGAAGAGCTCAGCGGTCTGGCCGCCGAGAGCCTGCAGTTTGAAGTCCGCGCAGTGAGAGTTCCCGAACTGAAGAGCGGGAGCTTCACCGAGAAATTCGGTATCGACATGATCTATGTCCCCGGAGGCACCTTTGTCATGGGCCCCGGAAAAGGAGAATCCAGATTTGAAGAGTACTATCCTAACAGGGAAGTCACCCTGAGTGCGTATTATATGAGCAAGACGGAGATCACCCAAAAACAGTGGCGCGATGTCATGGGGAGTGATCCTCCTGAACTCAGCCATAAAGGATGCGATCAGTGTCCCGTAGAGGGTGTCAGCTGGCCCGATGTTCAGGATTTTCTCAAGAAGCTCAGTGCACTTACCGGAAAAACTTACACTTTACCCACGGAAGCGCAATGGGAGTATGCATGCCGTGCAGGGACGAGCACCCGTTTCAACACGGGGGACTGCCTTTCGGATGCCCAGGCCAATTATAACTGCGATGCGGCATTTGAAAACTGTCCTGCCGGTCGCAGCCGGTGGGAAAGCAGCCCGGTTGGTTCTTATCCTCCCAATGCCTGGGGGTTTTATGATATGCACGGGAATGTTATTGAGTGGTGCAGCGATTGGTTTGAATATTATCGGCAAGGGGCACAAACCGATCCCCCCGGACCGGAAAGCGGGCAGGGCCGGGTGGGCCGGGGCGGCAGCTGGGGTTTCGGACAGGATGAATGTCAGAGCGCATGGCGCAATGGATTCATCCCCACCAAACGCCACGAATGTCTCGGATTCAGGATCGTGCTGAAACCCTGACAGGATCTACTTCACATTCCTGAGAATTTCCAGCAGAAAATCCCAGAATTTCTGTACAGAAGCAATCTCGATTTTTTCCGCCGGGGAATGAACGCCCCTGAGGGTAGGTCCGAACGAGATCATGTCCATGCCCGGGTACTTCTCTCCTATCAGGCCGCATTCCAGTCCGGCATGTATCGCCAGCCACTGCGGTTCACGGCCGAATAAGCTTTTGTATGAGGCCACAGCCGTTGCGAGGATGGGGGAATGAACATTGGGTTTCCATCCGGGATAACCATCGTTGTGTTCCGTTCTTGCACCAAGCGAGTGAAAGACCGCATCCACCATGTCCACCACGTCTTTCTTTCCTGATTCAACGGAGGAACGCTGACTGGTGGAGATCTCTATCTTTTCATCGTCCATCTTTACCGCTGCCAGATTGGTGGAGGTTTCCACCAGCCCGGGTATATCGGCCGACATGGCCAGCACCCCGTGCGGACAGGCATAGAGGGCATTCAGTAAACGTTTCTGCGTATCGGCATCGATCAGAAATGCCGGCATATCTGCCGATTCCAGTTTCACTTCCAGTCCGGGATCGGTCACGGCCAGTTCCGCCTGGATGTCGAGTGCAAGCTGGTGAACGAAGGCGTTGAAATCTTCCTGATGCTTTTCAGGAATCGTGAACACAGCCTTAGCCTCACGGGCAATGGCATTGTGCAGATTGCCCCCCTGAATGTGAGACAGCCTTAATCCGAATTCCTTTTCGGCATTCCACAGAAAGCGGTTGAGAATCTTATTGGCGTTTCCCAGGCCTTTGTTGATGTCGTCGCCGGAATGCCCGCCTTTGAGCCCGCTGACGCTCAGCGCCCAGGCCTTGTGTCCTGCTTCGCAGGCGGCTTTTGTATAACTGAAATAAGCTTTGGTGCCTTTTCCCCCGGCACATCCGATGAAGATCTGCCCCTCGTCTTCGCTGTCGAGGTTGAGCAGGATCATGCTTTTCAGAAAGCCGGGCTGAAGCGCGAAAGCACCTGTAAGACCGGTTTCCTCATCTACGGTGAACAGACATTCAATGGGACCGTGCACAGCATCTTTCGCATCCAGCAAGGCCAACTGAGCAGCCACGCCAATGCCGTCATCAGCGCCGAGCGTGGTTCCGCGCGCCTTCACCCACTCCCCGTCAACATAAGCGTCGATCGGGTCTTTCTCAAAATCAATGCTGACATCACTGTTCTTTTCGCACACCATGTCAATGTGACTCTGAAGGCAAACCCAGGGCTTTCCTTCCATGCCCGGTGTGGCGGGCTTTCGGATGAGCACATTTCCGGCTTCATCCTTAATGGTTTCGAGTCCCCTGCTCTTCCCGAATTCAAGCAGGTAGGCAATCATCTTTTCTTCTTTCTTTGAAGGACGGGGCACCCGGCAGATGTCGGCAAAATACGCCCAAACGGATTGTGGTTGCAAGTCTTTAATGTTCATGATATGGTTGGAATTTGAAACTCGTTATTGGATATTAGATATTTGATTTTTTTCAACTCTTCAATTTAGTGTATCGGAGTAACGGAGTGTCGGCGTAGCAGTCAACAGTCAGCAGCAAGCAGTGAGTTTTCAGTGGCCGGTCGTCACGCGTCACCTTCATCACCTTCATCACCTTCATCACCTTCATCACTTTCATCACCTTCATCACTCCCTCACTTCATCACTTCATCACTTCATCACTTCATCACTTCACGACCATAAACCTGTGCGTCCCCGCCTTGCGGTAGGTTTTCTTTATCGGATCATAATGCATATACTCCGCCGGCGGGCTTCCGCTTTTGGCTTTTCGCTTCATCTGATCATTCAGAATATAATCATAGATGTATTCTGAATGGGTTTGTCCTGCACGTTCAGCCAGGTTATAGACCGACTGCAGGCTGATGGAGTCGAGATTGTAATAATAGCTGATATCGCCTGCCGCAAAATCGCCGAAGAACCGCCCCTTGACATTATCTCTCACGTACATGTTTCCGAAGAGAACCTCCATTTTCCGGCTGGTATCATTAAGCACGCTGGCTTCATACCACACATTGAAGCCGACCGCATTGCACCAGATCTCCCAGTACAGACTGGTGTCGAGGGCCCATGTTTTCTTCACCGGTTCCACGTATTCCTCCAGCGACATCTGCGCGATGTTGAAGAGGTAGAGCTGTCCGCCGGATGCCAGGAAGGCGTCCATGCTGTCTGCAGTGTAAAGCCTGACATGTAGCGCTTGCAGTGATTTCCGGATGGTTTGGGTGTAGCGGTTCACAAAGAGGGAGTCGTCGACCTTTTTCAGGAAAAGGCTGTTGTAAAAAGCCACACTGTCGCGCTGGTTTTCGGGTATGCTGTCGTAACCTTCAATTTCCCAAGTCTTCATATTCTGCATATAAAGAAATACCGGATCGATCAGGCAGACGCTGATGGTATCTGCAGGTCCGACGGCGTGTCTGGCCAGTCGTTTCCCGGGCAGGCAGGCCTGGGCTGACCAGGCCAGCAGGAGAAGCAGCAGGAGAATCTGGATGGATTTTTTCAAGCGGGTCATATTTATGGTGAAGGAATTCATCATTTCCTGCCTAAGCCTGCGTACAGGCTGCTGTTTCATTCATGATCCCTGCAAAGGCTTTTCCCCATTCCTTTGCGGTTTTCAGATCTGTTTCCGAGGGTGTAAACTTCACAAAAGGACCGCCCGGTACGTAACGGAACTTCAGCTGGGTGAGTGCGGATTCCATTTGCTTTTCCGCTTCCCCGCTCCAGCCGAAGGAGCCAAAGCAGCCCGCGGGTTTGCCCTTCTCGCGAAGCGGAGTGCACAGCGCGAAGAGGGCGTAAACCGGCGGCAGGAAATTCTGGTTGATGGTCGGGCTCCCGACGATCAGCCCGGCCGACTGTGCGATCTTTTCGCCCAGTTCCGCGGCAGGCATTTTTTCAATATCGCAGACATCTGCCTCCATACCGCCTTCACGCAAACCTTCAGCAATGGCTTCAGCCAGCATTCCGGTCTTGCCATAGGCCGAAACCCAGGCGATCAGCACCCTGTTCTTCACCGGCAGCTTGATGTACTCCCGGCACCAGGCCTCGCTCAAGTCGACATAGCGCTTCCAGTCGTTGCACAGCAGGGGACCGTGACCCGTAGCGATAGCGCGGATCTCCAGG
>CALGYY010000114.1 GCA_937934705.1 uncultured Bacteroidota bacterium | reverse complement strand
AGACCCAGTTCTTTGAAGGGGAGAAAAAGTGAGGAGCGCGCACCGAGTATAATGCTGTAATGCTCCCCGGTTTCATCATCGCCAGGCTGCCAGTGCAGTACACTGTTCCAGATTTCCACCCTCTCGTGCTCGTTGTATTTCGAATGATAAACCCCGACCCTGTTGCCGAAATACTTTCGCAGACGATTAATGATCTGCGCGGTGAGGGCGATCTCAGGAAGCAGAAAGAGAACCTGCTTTCCTTCCCTGATCGTCTCGTCAATCAAACGGATGTATATCTCCGTTTTCCCGCTTGAGGTAACGCCGTGGAGCAGGCTCACCTCTTTGGCCTCCAGCCCCCGTTTGACCTCTTCATAAGCAAGCTGCTGATGAGGACTGAAAACGATATCCCCGGCTCCGGCAGTAGCATCAAACTGTCCCAGCCTGCTGGTGGCCATTTCAAATATTTCAAATACCCCCTTTTTTACCAGTGCCGTCAGTTGGGCCGCCGAAGCGCCCGATCTTCTCAGGAGTTCAGCACGTGTGATGTACAAAGGCCGTGTACCCGGAGGGCCTGCAATCATGAAATAATGCTGCAGCAATTCGACCTGTTTCGGTGCTTTGCGTTCCAGTTGCATCATCAGGTTCGACAGGGCCAACTCATGATCCGCGTATTCTTCACCAAGCCTGACACAACTTTCCAGCTTCGGACGGTAGCGCGTTTTGAGTTCTTCTTCAAGTGCGATCACCCCCTTTTCCAACATGGTTTTAAGCAGGGGAATTATTTTTTTCTGCTCCACCAGCTCTGAAGCCTCGTTTACACTCAACACCTTGCGGTACCCCAGCGATTCCGCGATCAGTTGCTCTTTCGGACCCAGCAGCGACAGATCTGAATTGAAGTCGGGATGCAGCAGAATCCTGCTTTCACTGGCCAGTTTCAGCGCCGAAGGCAGGGCGGCATTCATCACCTCTCCCGGTTTGCACATATAATACTGTGCGATCCACTCCCAGAGTCTGAACTGAAAGTCGTTTACCACAGGAGCCTCATCAATCTGCGACAGTATGTACTTGGGGGCGACCACATCCGGCACATTCTGATGCAGCCGGTAAACAAGTGCGGTATAGATCTTCTGTTTGCCAAACTGCACGGCCACCCTGCATCCCCTGCGAACGCTGCCATTCATCTCAAATGGCACGCGGTAAGTGAAGGTCCCGGGAATCGGCAGGGGCAGCAGAACATCGGCAAACCAGGTTTCTCTTTCCATGATTTCCCGGATCAGGTGCTCAGAATACGCGCCATTTCAAGCATCTGACGGTTGATGTCGTTGTGGTGCTTGGTGGCCTTTTCGAAAGGAACGTAAACAATTTTTCCGTCGACCTGACCAGCCATCACCGCATGTTGACCCTCACGGAGTCCCTCTACTGCCGCATGTCCCAGGCGACTGGCCAGCACACGATCCATACAGGTGGGATTGCCGCCACGCTGGAGATGACCGATAATCGCCACACGGGTTTCATAGTGACTGAATTTTTCTTTCACTTTTGCTGCCACTTCAATGGCACCTCCGCAATCATCGCCTTCGGCCACGATAATGATCCCTGAGGTTTTATTGTGCCTTCGTCCCTGCTCCAGTTTACGGATGAGGTCTTCAATATGGGTTTTGGTCTCCGGCACCAGGATGTCTTCAGCGCCCACGGCAATGCCGCTGCGAAGTGCAATAAAACCGGCATCACGACCCATCACCTCAACAAAAAACAAGCGATTATGTGATGCCGCGGTATCTCTTAATTTATCCACAGCCTCAACAACCGTATTGATTGCCGTATCGTATCCGATGGTGAAATCAGTCCCGAAAAGATCGTTGTCAATGGTTCCGGGCACTCCCACAACCTTTATTTCGGAATATTCGTTGCTCAGCGCCAATCCGCCACGGAAGGAGCCATCCCCCCCGATAATCACCAGCCCTTCGATACCGTGCTTCTTAAGCTGAGCATAAGCCTCCGCACGTCCCTCAGGCGTCATGAAACGCTGACTGCGCGCAGTCTTCAGTATGGTTCCGCCGCGCTGTATGATGTTGGCCACCGAATGGCTTTCCATTTTTATAATCTCCCCGTCAATCATCCCCTCATATCCCCGGTAAATACCGAATACTTCCATATTATGAAAGATCCCGGTTCTGACAACAGCCCTCACGGCTGCATTCATCCCGGGTGAATCACCTCCTGAAGTAAATACGCCTATCCTTTTCATTTGTTCTGTGATTATTAATTCTACGTTTTAAACCGTAAATGTACGATGATTTTTCACGACCTTCTGTGTATGTCAGCTATCTCCGTCCGGCGGCCGGTATGTTAGCGGAACGCTAATACAGAGCGCTCCCCTGAGAATCTCAAAAACAAAAGGCGGATGGCCGAGGGATTCCCCGTCCGCTTCCAGCAGCAATTCAGGGACTGAATTTACTGCCACCTTTGAGCCCCGGTGGAGGCTGACCTCTTTCATTCTGACAAAACTGCCGTCGTAAAGTCTGGGAGAATTGATCAGGACTTTCATTTTACTGACTTTACGGATTAGCGTGATATCAAAGAGTCCGTCATCAGGCAGTGCTTCAGGAACCTGCTGCATCCCTCCCCCCGAAAAGCGGCAGATTCCGACATTGGCGCTGTATAGCAGGTCATTGAAGACTTCACGGCCATCGACCTCAATTTTCACAGGGATCGATCTATAGGAGAATGTCGCCTGCAGGAGGCTTATCAGGTATGCAGCCCTGCCACCGCGGCCCCGGGCTTTGCGCCGGTTGGTGTCGTACACCACCCGGGCATCCATTCCTATTCCTGCAATATTGATGAAATAGCGTTGTATGCTCTGACCTTCGGTCAGAAAACTGACACAACCCACATCCTGCAATCGGGTTTGGCCGTCACGGATCACCTCAGCCACCTGTTCCATATCTGCCGGAATCCCGTACATCTTGCACCAGTCATTGCCTGTCCCCAGCGGGATCATCGAAAGCCGCACTTCACGGGATGGAACTTCCGTTTGCTTCATGATGCCGTTGGCCACATCATGGAAGGTGCCATCGCCCCCAGCAGCAATCAGATGACGCGCCCCTCCGCGTAAAGCCTCCGCGACCAGGTTTTCAGCCTCCTCTGAAGATCCCGCAGAATGGCATGACACATTGAAGCCGCGTTCACCGAGCAGGTGCACAATCATCGCACTTACCGACAGGCCCTTCCCCCTGCCCGCATTGGGATTGATAATGAGAAAGGCTTCGTTTCCCACTTATTTGGATTTACTTTTTTTCAGCTTGTCACAGGCCAGTTTGAAAACCCGGATCTGCTCATCTTTCAGTGCCCGCAATTCTGCCAGCAGCATTTTACGCGATTCAAGCGATTTGGATATCTCAGCGTACAGGGTATTCAGTTCTTTGGCCAGTTCATCTCCTTCTTTTCTCACATCTTTCTCATTTCCGTAACCTGCATCAGCATAGAGGCTGAGTTGCATGAGCGCGTAATAGCGGTCGTTGAACAGCATCAGTTTGGAAGCAGAAGGTTTTCCATAGGTTTTCACCAGGGCCTTCCACATGGAGAAATCGGCCCTGTAATCTTCCGTGTTCCATTCAAAATCCGCCACAGTCATGTATTTCACCTTGTAGGGATCAGTGAAAGCATCACCGTTCACATACATATGCCTGCTGTCGTTGAAGGTGCTGAAATCTGCCGGAAGGAGAACATCATAAGGCTCAAAAATATTACAAAGCCTGACTTTGGATGGATAATGCGCCGGCCACCCGCCATAGTTCCCGCTGAGCGAGCGAGCGTAAAGAGTATTGTCCCACAACATGGGCGACCGTCCGCAAAGAGAGCTGTACCGGAAGATATCAGCCTGATCAATGGAAAGGGATCTGACTGTATTTCCGGTCCACACAATGGCCACATCCTCCGGGATCATGGCCCTGAGATCACTGAAGTAGGCTTCAGCCTTGCCCCTGCTCTTATCAATGAATTCGTTCAGGTACCAGGGTGGACAGAATTCAAAGCGGGTTCCGGGATATTCCTGTTGCAGCCACTTGTACAGCTCGTTGATCACATAGGCCTGTGCGTTTTGCAAATTGACAAAACGCTTCTGATCTTCGGCAGTATACAGACTGTAATTCTTTGCATTTGATCCCTCGTGCGGGACAAAATCATCGGCCAGAAGCATGATGCACCCCGCTCCGGAATCCAGAGCTGTCCTGTAGACATTCTTCAGCATATCCAGTGAATGCGGATCTCCGTGTGTCCAGGTATACTTCAGACCGGCGGGGATGCTGTCGACCGGCATTTCATAATCAAAATGATAATAAGGATTCACCATCTGCGCCAGATCCATGAGTCCTGAACCAGAACACCAGCCCGCAGCTTCCTCCACTCCTTTGCGGTATACTTCGGTGGGGGTATGCCAGGATTTATTGGCCTGACCGTATCCGACATAGGCTTTGTTCAGTTTCCATGTAGTCATTTGTTTCATGCTCTCCAGGTCTGCCGCAACCTCTTCATTCGTTTTCCATGCGGCCAGCAGGAGTGAGCGGCCTTCGAAATCGGGATAATCAACAATATCAGCACATCGGATCAGAAAGTCTTTCGGATCGATCAGCTGAACCAGGGTAGTGGCGGCATAATAATCACCCACGGGACCGTTACCCCTCAGAAAGATCATCTGCGAGCCCACGCCTTTGATAAAATAGGCCTGTGTACTGATGGCGCTGACCTTTTGGGGGATGCTGTCTGCATAACGCAGGCAAAGTTCATTGTTCCCCACACTGAAGATCACACTGGCTGTTTTTGAAAGGCTGTCGGTCAGGGTGGAGGTCAGCACCACCAGATCCTTTTTCCAGGCTTTTCCCAGTATGGTGCGCATGGAGAGGTCCAGTTTCTCCTTCAGTAAACGCGCACCCGCCAGAGTCTGGACTGAGGCTTTGGAGGGGATAATGATCACCGGGACACGAGCGGGACTGCTCTTGTCGTAATAGCGGATATCCCTCGGACGGCTTATTTCCTGGGGACAAGGGATCAGCATTTCACGCAGGCTGAATTCTTTCTGCTCGAAGGCGGAAATTTTTTCAAGGGGAGTCAGGTTCCAGGCAGAATAACGGAAATCAGCCTTATCCACCCACATCGTCCCGTTGCCACGGAGTCCGATAAAAACTTTCACAAAGCGGGTTCCCGCAGGCAGGTCCCCTTCGCTGAAGGGATAATTATAAGTTCTTCCGATGACCCATCCCCAGCCGAATTGCCCGATGTAGCTGAAATTGGAAAAGGAATAACCTTTGAAGGACTGGTCGATCTTCACATTTTTATAAGGATACAAAACCAGCGGATCGATCAGCTTCTTATTCTCATCGTAGTATTCCAGCCTGAGATCAACGGTTTCACCAAGCCGGTCGCCCAGGCGCTCAGTCGCGGATGATATCTGTGCAAGTCTCAGGTATAAAGAGAACGTATAATTCCCCGGGATCACCTGGATGAAATCACTTTTCAGTCCTTCTGAAACGGCCGTTTCGTCAACCCCGCTCCTCCGGATCCGGATACTCCTTGAGCCGTCATAAACCTCCGTAACCGAATAGCTGAAGGAGGATTTGTCGACCCACTCCACCGAGTTCCCGACGATTTGCCAGTTGCTGATCTTCAGATCTGTGCCATTTCCGCTGCCTTTTTCAAAAGAGGGATTGGGAAGCAGGTTGCCCTTTTCCAGCTCTGCCAGCCTGGTCTGGAGAGGCAAATCAAGGGGATTATCCTGTAACTGAAATACTTTTTGCTGTGCGGTCGCTGCCGTGATGATGAAGAACATCACGAGGCAGGACAAGGAGAGATATAACATCTCCCGGATACGGGAATTAGCTTTTGTGGTCATTCGCCCTGAAATTAGGAAGCCCAAATTTAGAGTTTTTCATGAAACGGGGGGGGTATGAAGCACATGAATTGCATTCCGGATGAAAGCAGCGTCATCGGGCTCTCTCACGCTGAGCTCACAGAAGCCGGGGTGTACAACAGTGAAATCCGGATCCCGGGATCCGGAAGCTTACCTGACAGAAAGTCCTACATTCCCAGAGCTCCGGCGAGTTCGTCGGTGAGTTCCATATTGTGGAACACATTGGTCACGTCATCATCATCCTCGAATACCTCAATCATCTTCAGCACTTTCTGTGCGGCATCCTTGTCGAGTGTGACCGTGGTTTTGGGAATTCGCTGCAGATCTGCACTTTCAGGCTCGACCTTCATTTCTTCGAGCTTTTTCATAATGGAACCGAAGCTTTCCATTTCACTTGTGATGGTGAAGATATTATCGTCAAGGGAGATGTCTTCCGCACCGGCATCGATCATGGCCATTTCAAATTCATCCCGGTCGAGACTTCCGGCAGGAACCACGAAAACGCCCTTGCGATCGAAGATGAAACTGAGCGAACCATGGGTCCCGAGATTTCCGCCGTACTTATTGAAGTATGAACGGATGTTGCTGACCGTGCGCTGAATGTTGTCGGTGGTACACTCTACATAAATAGCTACTGCATTTGGGGCATAGCCCTCATAAGTCACTTCCTGGAAATTGGCCGCGTCCTTATCAGAAGCCTTGTTGATCGCGCGTGATATATTTTCCTTGGGCATGTTGGCCCCTTTGGCATTGGCAATAGCCAGCCTGAGACGGGGATTCCCGTCAGGATCCGGCCCGCTTTCCTTAACGGCAATGGTTATGTCCTTGATGATCTTCGAAAAGATCTTTGAACGCTTGGCGTCCAGCGCGCCCTTTTTGCGTTTGATGGTTGACCATTTATTGTGACCTGACATAATGCAAGTTTTTTTTGGAAGCACAAATGTAAACAGTATTCTCAAAACAGATGCTTAGCGCGATAAAATTTGCTGAAGCGCCAGGCCGCCTTTCCCGTTTTGAATCTTAAGCGGAAAACAGCTTACGCGAAAGAAAAATGTTTAACTTCGTGTCGGAATTATGATACTTGATACCATCCATAGCAGGAAGACGGAGGGCCGGAAACAACTGGCTCTTTTACTTGATCCTGACCGTCTCACAGACCGGGCACTGGAAAACCTGGCGGGACTGGCGGAGCAGGAAGGAGTGGATTACCTGTTCGTGGGCAGTAGTCTGCTCACCCATAACCGGCTGGAGGAAACCATCGCGACCGTTCGCCGGATCACTAAGCTTCCTCTGGTTCTGTTCCCGGGAAACCCGCTGCAAATATCTCCTGCGGCAGACGCCTTACTGCTGTTGTCGCTGGTATCGGGGCGCAATCCCGAAATGCTGATCGGAAGGCATGTGATTGCTGCACCCTATCTGAAAGAATCCGGTCTGGAAGTCATTGCGACAGCCTATATGCTGATCGAAAGCGGAAAACCAACGGCGGCTTTATATATGAGCGATTCGCATCCCATACCAGCCGACCAGCCCGACATTGCCCTTTGTACAGCCATGGCTGCGGAGATGCTGGGAATGAAAATGGTTTACCTGGATGCCGGTTCCGGAGCAGAAAAACCGGTGAGCGAAGAAATGATCCGCAGCGTCCGACAGGGAATTGCCTTACCGCTGATCGTTGGCGGGGGCATCAGAAGCGGTGAAGCAGCCCTGCGTGCATGCAAGGCCGGGGCAGACCTCATCGTGGTCGGCAATGCCGCCGAAAAGAATGCCGGACTGCTGGCTGAGATATTATCAGCTGTCAGTTCCTGCTGAATTCAATTCTGAACAATCAAACATTATGAATATGAAGAAAGTTCTGGGACTGGGTAATGCGTTGGTCGATATTATGACACAACTGGATACGGATGATTTTCTGAAGCGTTATAAGCTGCAGAAAGGGAGCATGCAACTGGTGGATCAGGAATTCTCAACGGGGGTTCTGGAAGGGGCAGCCCATCTCAGGCGCGAACTGGCCTCAGGCGGAAGCGCGGCCAACACCATACATGGTCTGTCACGCCTCGGGGTTCCCTGCAGTTTCATTGGAACAGTCGGAAAAGATGACTATGGCCGCTTTTTCCGCGAAGACATGGAAAAGGCCGGCATTCGTCCCACCCTGTACGAGGGACAAGCCGCCACAGGAAGGGCCATTGCACTGGTTTCTCCGGATTCACAGCGTACCTTTGCCACCTTTCTGGGTGCTGCCATAGAATTGTCTGCCAAAGATCTTCAAGCATCCCATTTCGAGGGTTATGATTACTTTCATATCGAAGGTTACCTGGTACAGAACTACGATCTCGTGGAGCGCGCAATCGAACTGGCAGGGAAAGCCGGGGCCGTGATTTCACTCGATCTGGCCAGTTACAACGTGGTGGAACAGCACCTTGATTTCCTGAAAAAAATCATCAGCAAGGGTGTAGGTATCGTGTTTGCCAACGAGGAAGAAGCGCATGCCTTCACCGGCCTGAACGCAGAAGATGCTCTTCATTTGATCGGTGGTATGACAAAGATTGCCGTGGTCAAAACCGGTGAAAAGGGTTCACTGATCAAAAGCGGCGACGATCTCTTCAGGATTGAAGCGGTGGCAGCCCGCTGCATTGATACTACAGGCGCCGGAGACCTTTATGCTTCGGGCTTCCTTTACGGCCTCGCCAACAACCTTGAGCTGCCCCTCTGCGGAAAAGCCGGATCCCTGCTGGCAGGACAGGTCATCGAAGGTATTGGCGCCAAAATCCCGGATGATCGCTGGGAAAACATCCGTTCAGCGATCCGTCAGCTGGTTTAAATAATGCTGAACCACAACGGGAAAAGGAAACTTTGGTAACTCTGATATTCTGATTCGCTTCAGACCTGTCTGCTTTTTGAGGGGGGATGATATCTCCGCTTCGATAAAGCGGATGCGCAGTTCCCGGTGCGTAAGCTTGTGAACAAGCGGTGCACCATATCGGATCAGGCGGTAATGTGTCAAACCTGGTAGTTCCCGGTTCAAGGCTTCCCTCAGGACCGTTTTCTGACCCATGGCCTTTTCTGACTCCAGGAGCGGAAAATCGTACATGTTCTTCCAAATGCCATTGGCCGTTCTCTTCTTTATATAGATATATTCCTTATCTTTTTCAAGAATAACAAAATAATAATAATATCTGACAACAGATAATGCTTTGGGAGATTTCACCGGCAGCTCCATCTCAATACCGAGCTTTCTTGCTTGACAAAGGGAGCGGAGCGGACATTCTGAGCACAAAGGTTGCCGCGGGGTGCAAACCATCGCTCCTAGTTCCATCACCGCCTGATTAAAGGTTCCCGGATCGGCACTGTCGATATGCGTATGCAGGAAATCCATGATCCTGTTTTTTCCAGGGGGCTTATCAGCCAGTTCCTGCAAGGCCAGCAGGCGGCTCACCACCCGCATCACATTCCCGTCGAGCACGGGCCTGGGTTGATCAAATGCAATTGAAGCGATAGCTGCTGCGGTATAATCACCGATTCCTTTCAGTGTGATTATATCTGTGAACTCCTCCGGAAAAAGTCCTCCAAACCGCTGCACAATATCCTTAGCTGCATGATGCAGGTTTCTGGCCCTGCTGTAATATCCCAGACCCTGCCAGGCCTTAAGTACGCTTTCTTCGGTTGCGGCAGCCAGTGAATAAACATCGGGGAAAAGGTTCACCAAACGCTCGTAATATGCAATTCCCTGGTCCACACGTGTTTGCTGAAGGACAATTTCAGATATCCATATCTTATATGGATCTTTTGTGCGTCTCCACGGAAGTTCCCTTCTTTCAGCAAGATACCAATCCATCAGTTTCCGCCTCATCATGCCCGGATTTTTAAACAAATTTATAACGAGTTATTTAGAATGAAAAAAAAAATTCAATTTCCATGCGATTTTCAAAAGATTCATATATTTGCAGCCCCGTTTGAAAAAGACTGATTAAGTAATTCATTTATAATTAACAACCAATTAAAAAATTATCAACAATGACGAAAGCAGAAATCGTAACTGAGATTGCCAGCAAAACTGGAATTGAGAAGGTCGCAGTACAGGCCACAGTGGAAGCTATGATGGAATCGATCAAGGGTTCACTCAGTAAAGGAGAAAACGTGTATCTGAGGGGGTTTGGCAGTTTCATCATCAAACAGCGCGCAAAGAAAACCGGACGCAATATTTCAAAGAATACCACGATTGTGATCCCGGCTCATAAAATCCCCGCTTTCAAACCGGCTAAGGTTTTCACTTCTGTTGTTAAGAAGAATGTTAAATAATTTCAGCGCAAGCGCTCTTAAAACAATTAGTTATGCCTAGCGGTAAGAAAAGAAAAAGGCACAAAATGGCGACTCACAAGCGTAAAAAACGCTTGCGGAAGAACAGGCATAAGAAGAAGTAAATGTCTGTGCGCTTCTCACAAATCAATTATTACACAATGTTCTGCATTGTGTAATAATTTTTTTAGGTTCTGTGCATCTGCATTTGCCGGTATCCTGTTGACTGCAATCACAATATGGCAATGACAGATGAATTGTAAGTTTTATGGTCAATAAAGAACTCATCATCGATTCAGGGGTCAATGAGGTGGTCATTGCTCTGCTGGAAGACAAACGCCTTGTTGAACTGAACCGGGAGAAGAATAACAGCAGCTTTGCCGTAGGGGATGTGTACCTTGGAAAAGTGAGGCGGATTGTGCAGGGATTGAACGCTGCTTTTGTTGATGTTGGTTACGAAAAGGATGCTTTTCTCCATTATCTGGATCTGGGTCCCCAGGTGAACTCCCTGCTTCGGTATTCAAAAGGTCTGCTTCAGAACAAGAACCCGATGCCGGTTCACCACGCCGATTACAAGGGGGAGCGGGATATTGAAAAAACGGGGAAGATTGGCAGTATCCTGAGTCCGAACATGGAGATTCCCGTGCAGATTGCCAAGGAGCCTATATCCACAAAAGGCCCGAGGATCACGTCTGAGCTTGCATTTGCCGGGCGCTATATGGTACTGGTGCCTTTTTCCGACCGGGTGTCGGTATCGCAGAAGATCAAAAACAATGAAGAGCGCAACCGCCTGAAGCGATTGGTAACAAGCATCAAACCCCGCAATTTCGGGGTCATCATCCGCACGGTTGCCGAGAACAAGAAAGTGGCTGAGCTCATCGGGGACATGGAAGAGCTGACCGGCAAGTGGGAAACCATGGTCAGCCGTATGCCGGGTGCGCGTGCTCCGAAAAAGATCCTGAGTGAGATGGACCGCTCTTCTGCAATGCTCAGAGACCTGCTGAATGCCTCCTTCAATTCTGTTGTGGTGAACGATAGCGGCTTGTATGAAGAGCTGAAAAGCCTCATCCGCAACATTATGCCCGACAAGGAGAATATCCTGAGACTGCATAAAGGGAAGACTCCTCTGTTTGAACATTACGGTATTGACAAGCAGATCAGGGGGAGTTTTGGCAAAAAAGTCAACATAAAAAACGGCGCTTACCTCATTATAGAGCACACCGAGGCCATGCATGTGATTGATGTCAACAGCGGTCACCGGACCAGTAATCAGAGTGGCCAGGAAGCCAACGCCCTTGACGTCAACCTCGAGGCAGCCGCAGAAATTGCCCGTCAATTGAGGCTTCGCGACATGGGCGGCATCATCGTGATCGATTTCATTGATATGCACGAAGCATCCAACCGGCGCCGCCTCTACGACAAGATCAAATCGGTGATGGAAAACGACAGGGCCAAACACACCATACTCCCGCCTTCGAAATTCGGTCTGGTACAGATCACCCGTCAGCGTGTGCGCCCTGAGATGAACATCCAGATGCTTGAACGCTGCCCGGTATGCGAAGGAAGCGGCGAGATCAAAGCCAGCATCACCCTGATTGATGAGATTGAGAACCACATCCGCTACCTTATCCAGGAGCAGAATGAGCCTTCCCTCAAACTCTGCGTTCACCCCATCGTTTATTCATACCTGAAGAAGGGCCTGAAATCACACCGCGTGAAATGGTACTTCCGCTTCCGCAAGTGGATCCGGATGTCGAAAAACAATTCCTACCATTTCCTGGAGTATCATTTCTTCAACGCCAGGGGCGACGAGATCAAGGTCTAGGACAACAGCCACACCAGCATATACCCGTCTATCCTGCGATAGCTGAGGGTGAACCTTTCTTCACGGCCCGGCAGCCTGACTGCGGCATCGAGGCAGCCTTCACCCTGCGGCGCGAAAGGGAATATGTGCAAATGCTCCCTGAAATCCGCCACCTCACTGCCATAAAGTTTGTACAAGGCCTCCTTGGCCGCCCAGCGGGTAACCAAATCCTGAAGCCGGTGATCACCGCTGATGGCCGAAAGTTCCTCGTCCGACAGGAACTTGTGTGACACCTTTTCAATTCTTTCCTGTACACGCTCAACATCAATGCCCACCCTGCAGCAGGGACTGTACAACACCGCTGAAAAGCCGCCCGAATGACTGACGGAGACGAAGCCCGCAGGAGAATGCATCAGGGGTTTACCGGCATCTGTATATTCAAGTTCCACTTCACGCGTGCCCAGCATTTCCCTGATCAGCAAACGATAACTCAGCCAGTGGGCCCGCCGCAGTTCATTCCGGAACGAGGCATAAACCTCTTCTTCCCGGGGGTTGAGACAGATCATCTGCTTCAGGATCTCTGCACTTTCAGTGATCTCCCAGACGCCACAAATGCCTGAATTACCAATCGTTTCAAGGGTGTGAACCGGCATACCTGATCAATAGATAACAGCAAATATAAACAATCCGCGCTTCACCCCTATGTAACCGCTGTTTCTTCACATAGACGTAAAAAAATATCCGGATATTTGGATACGGGCGTTTTTAGTTTATATTTGTTGGGCAAACCAAAACTCAATTTTATGAAGAAACCCTTACTCCTGTTCAGCATGGCCATGGGCCTGCTCGCTTTATGCGCCCTGGGACAGGAAAGCAAATGCCCGCCGGCCAATGGCAGCGGTCAGGAGCTTGTGATCCAGGAACGCGCCAACGCAGTTGATTTTACCACCACCTTCTCTGACGGTGTTACCACCGCCAATCTTTTCAACACCCTTGATGCCGGAAACTCGGTTGTTCTGGACTTCTTCTACACGACTTGACCTTCATGCTCGGCCTATGCGGACGAAATCGAAGCCAGTTATCAGAACCACGGTGCTGGTAATGGCAACATCAAGTACTGGGGCATTTCCGACAGGGATAACAATGCTACCATAAACGCTTACAAAACCAACTATGGTGTCACCAATCCTTGTGCTGGGACCCAGGGCAACGGGAACAGTATTATTTACAATTCTTACGCAACTGTTTTCAACTTTGTCGGATTCCCGACCTATTCTGTCGTTTGCCCCAATCACACAATTTACTGGGATGTGAACTGGAGCCCGACGACCATCACGGGTTTCGATACCTATTTTTCAAATTGCGGAACCACCGCGGTTGATTTCAACCCGGAAAGCACAAAATTCACCACGATATTCCCCAACCCGGCATCAGATCAGGTGACCATCGACTTCTTCCTCGACAGAAGTTCTGCAGTGAGCATCGAAATTTACAGCATGGAAGGCCGCAAGGTTTATTCCGCCGCTGTGGAAGGTGTTAACCAGGGCTTCAACTACGCCAATGTTCAGGTCGGAAGCTTCAGCCATGGCATCTATGTGGTCAAGTTGCTGCAGGATAACAGCCTGATGGATCAGA
>CALGYY010000113.1 GCA_937934705.1 uncultured Bacteroidota bacterium | reverse complement strand
CGTAAATAATGTTGAAAACGCTGCATTGCTGCCACAGAGCGGGGTCACGCATCGCAATAAAACCGCCCATGTTCACAATGGCGTCTTTCTTGGCACTCATGGTCATGGCATCGGCGCAGGAGAACATCTCCCTGACGATTTCCCTGATCGTTTTGTCGCGGTAACCCTCTTCTCTCGTTTTAATGAAATACGCATTCTCAGCGAAGCGGGCTGAATCAAAAACCACCGGGATTCCGTACTTGCGTGCCAATGCAGAAACGCCTTTCAGGTTATTCATCGAAACAGGCTGTCCACCGGAGCTGTTGCAGGTTACGGTGACGATGATCATCGGAATCTTCTCCGCCGGGTACTCCTTCAGAACTTTTTCCAGTTTCTCCAGGTCCACATTCCCCTTGAAGGGATGTAGTGCGGTCGTATCAAATGCCTCATCTATCGTACAATCGATGGCTTTGGCTTTGCGAAATTCAATATGTCCCTTGGTGGTATCGAAATGTGAATTCCCGGGAACCACGTCCCCGGCCTTCACCATGGCTGAAAACAAAACATTCTCTGCCGCTCTGCCCTGGTGGGTGGGCATGATATATTCAAATCCCGTGATCTCTGCAATGGCATCTTTCAGTTTGAAATAGGAGGATGCCCCTGCATAACTCTCATCGCCCAGCATCACCGCCGACCACTGACGGTCGCTCATGGCACCCGTTCCGCTGTCGGTGAGCAGATCCACAAAAACCTGCTCACTCCTGAGGTTGAACAGATTGAAATTCGCCTCCCTGATCCACTTTTCTCTTTCTTCACGGGTGGAACGGCGGATACTTTCCACCACCTTGATCTTGTACGACTCTGCAAACGGCAACTCCTTCATAGATCCATGTTTTTATCTGCCCAAAAATACATTTTGTTTTATAATCTCAAACTTTATTTCAAGGAATGATCGAATTTTTACCACCAGAAGTTCGGT
This sequence comes from uncultured Bacteroidota bacterium, assembly GCA_937934705.1. Classification (GTDB taxonomy): domain Bacteria; phylum Bacteroidota; class Bacteroidia; order Bacteroidales; family CAIWKO01; genus CALGYY01. Next base: position 7,273 of record CALGYY010000113.1, on the reverse strand, counting down.
AGTCCTCTGCCCCCGAACCCGGGTTACTACAACGGACTTTCAATTGCTGCGCAGCAGCAAGGGTTTCGAGCCCATAGCAATAGCCGCAGCTGAAACGACGGGAAAAACTGCCGCAGACTGATAGTGTGATTCCTTAGCATGCGGGGAGGCAGAGCGAAAACGATTCAGCCTGTCTTACCGCACGCGGCAGTGGCCTGTGGGACTGGCGTGTAAGCTGACGGCGGTTTCACGCGGGCGCAGCCCAGCGTGAAAATTGCCTCGGGGCGAGAAACGAAAAAAGCGCTTTTGTTACTTTTGGCGCGACAAAAGTCACGGGTATGAACCCCGGGGCATTTGAGTTCACGAAATCCCGCTCAGCGGGGCCCCGGCCCCATATTCTCCCGCCTGAGGCGGGACAAGCTGCCGCAGAGCAGCGGGGTATTATACCCTCCGCCTTTGGCGGGATTACTCGGCCTGCGGCCTCATGAGGTCGCTTCGCTTAGTTGTTCGACTAGCATTTTCCCGAAGGGACGCCTTTGGCGCAATTCGCCTTCGGCTCTTGAAAACAAAGTCTCACAAATAAAGCAATGAAACACTGAACTTTCAGACTATTCCGGAGTGAACTCAAAACCACTGAAAGCATGATCTGAAAGCATGAAAAAAACGAGTCCGCCTCCGGATTTCCGGGGCGGACTCATCTGTTGCACAAGAACAAACTACTGGACGATCGTCATCTCATCCACCAGGTGACCTGCACCGGCGTATTTATCGATAACAAACAGAACGTAGCGGATGTCAACCGCAATGGTGCGCTGAACATCAGGCTCGTAGAAAATATCGCCACTCATGGCCTCCCAGTTGCCGTCGAAGGCGATCCCGATCAGTTGCCCGTCGCCGTTGATCACCGGACTGCCCGAGTTTCCCCCGGTGATGTCAAGGTTGGCGATAAAGCAGACCGGCAGTTTACCGTCCTGCCCGTAGCGGCCGTAATCCTTATTCTTATAAAGCTGTTTGAGTTTATCGGCCACAATGAATTCATCATTGGTCGGATCCTCCTTCTGCATCACGCCTTCAAGGGTGGTCAGGTAATCATAATAAACCGCATCGGCCGCTTTATAATCCAGTACCTGTCCGTAGGTCATGCGCATGGTGGAATTGGCATTGGGATACCATTTCTTGCCCGGGTTCATCTCGCGCAAACCCTGGACAAACAGACGGTTCCCGGTATTTACTTTTTCCTCCACAGCACCCACCTGTCCGTAAATACCGCGGATGGCGTCCACCATCGACAGTGTAATGAGCCAGCCCGGATCGGCGGAGAGTGTTTTGTATGAAGGCTTATCGAGGAAGGCATTCAGACGGGTTTCATCCACAAAAACTGATTTCGCGTAAACATCATCCGCCCAGGCCTCAAAACTGCCCTTGAATTTCTTATCCACATCAGCAAACACTGAAGGATGCTGGTCTTTTGCAACTCCGTTATAGTACAGTTTCATCAGTGCGATAAAGATCTTCTTATCCAGGGCCATATTGTAATCCTTAAAATGCTTGGCCACCTCTGTCCGGAAATCATCCGACAGTGCCTTGATATCCTGCTCATAGGCTGCTTTGGCGGTCTTATCCTTCACTTCGGTCTGCTGCTTGAGCTTTCCGAAAAGAGAATAGGCGCCAAAAGAGAAGTAGATAAATTCAGGTCCCTGGAAAACAGCTTCTTCAAGATACTTCAGGTGAACATTGAATTTCTTCAGGTCATTGTAGCCTTCATTGATCTGTGAGAGGACCTTGCCGTAGCTTTCCTGGCGTGCAGCGTCTTTAGCCACCCAGGCGGAAAAAGCGTCTTCCAGTTCCTTTTTCTTTTCCCAAACCTTGTTGCGCTTGAGTTGCTGGGTCTGGCCGATGAAATATTTCCAGTAGTTGGCTGAAGAAGCATATTTGGAGGCATACTGCAGCTTCACCTTGGGATCTGCACTCATGGCTTCCTTCATGATGTTCAGTTTGGCGGTCCTGACCTGGACAACCGTGGGATTGGATTCTTCCACTGCAAGGTTCACCCCGTAGCTGGTGAGGAAACGGTCGGTGGTTCCGGGATAACCCCAAACCATGGCAAAATCGTTCTTTTTGACCCCTTTGAGAGAAACCGGCAGGTAATGCTTCGGCTTCATCGGGATATTGTCTTTGGAATAGTCAGCAGGTTCCCCGTCGGGACCGGCATAAACGCGGAGCATGGAGAAATCACCCGTATGGCGGGGCCACATCCAGTTGTCGGTATCACCGCCGAATTTGCCGATGCTGCTCGGGGGAGCGCCCACCAGGCGTACATCACGGTAAACGATGTAAACGAACATATAATACTCATTATCTTCAAAGAAGCTCTTCACATCCACTTTGTACTTTCCCTTTTCAGAATTATCCTTCTGCAGTTTCTGCGTAACCTTTTTGATGGTGGCCGCGCGGGTGGCCGCATCCATGTTGGGGGTCACATCAGCCAGTACCTCGGCCGTAACATCTTCCATGCGGACCAGGAAAGAGGCTGTAATTCCTTTGCAGGGCAGTTCTTCTTCCTTTTTCATCGCCCAGAAACCATTGGTCAGGTAATCGTTATCGACTGAACTTTGCTCCTGGATGGCATCGAAGCCGCAGTGATGGTTGGTCAGCAACAAACCCTGGCCGGACACGACTTCCGCGGTGCAGAAATGCATGGTGGGATAATCCACATTCCCGAGGCCCACAATGGCATCCTTCAGCGAGGACTGGTTCACGTTGTAAAGCTCCTCCGCGGTCAGATGCAGACCCATTTTCTGCATATCCACGTAATTCAGGCGATCGATCAGCATCGGCAGCCACATCCCTTCATCAGGGGGATTGGTAGCATAACTTCCCCATCCCAGGGTCAGGGCCGTCAGTAGTGACAAGAACAACTTTTTCATAATAAATGATTTAATTATTGATTGAATAAATGATCCGGTTTGTACACAAAATTATACAATTCGGCCAAACGGGCGCGCGGGCTTTATAAAAAGTATGCCACGGCTGTAGTGATCTGTTTTTCTGACATTTGATGAATCCCCAGACCCGTGCTGGCTGTACGTTGCGGGACAGTTGTGACCGCAGGCGGACACCTGTCCTGGCGGCACAAAAAAAAAGAGGCTGCCTCAACGACAGCCTCTGTATTTCAGGATCAGCGGATTCAGTGCTGGATCACAATTTTCTTATAGAAGTTCAGGTCTGCATTCTGCAACCTCAGGAAATAAACGCCGTTATTCAACTGATCGAGGTTGAGGGTCTGGATGTTCTGATTGATGAAGCTGCCTGCAGAAACGGTTTTGCCGTAGAGGTCCACCACGCTGAAATAGATGTTTTCCTGGAAGAGGGCATCAATTTTAACGGTGAGCTGATCGGTAACAGGGTTGGGATAAACCTGTACAAAACGGTCGTAGTTCACATCACCGATACCGGTCCACTGTTCGACATGAACGGGGTGGTGCACTGAATCGTAGCAGCCATTCCCGTCAGTGTATTCATACACGATCACATAATCGCCGGGGCCGACTGTGGAGGGGCTGAAGAAATCACCTGCCAGTACGCCGGGGCCGGAGAATGTTCCGCCCGGAGGGTTACCGGCCATCCAGATGTTGGGATCATTATCATAATACCAGTATCCCAGGAGGGAGATGCTGGCGACCACTTCAGGATAATAGGTAACGGCAACCGATGCACATTCCGACCAGCAGGCGCCGGTAGTGGCATAGGCCCTGAGGTAGAAAGTACCGGTGGTTGTGGCTGTATAAGTGGATGCAAAGTCCGTGTTGGCATTGGAGCATGAGGTTCCCTGCCAGTAATAGGTCACCCCGGCCGGTGGATTGGCGCGGGTCAGCACTTTCGGTCCGCACAGGTTGGTACTCACTGTAGGCGTGGCCGGCGTGGCGGGGATGGGGTTCACGGTGACGATTACTGAAGAGCAGTCAGACCAGCTTCCTCCGGTATAGGCTCTCAGGAAATAGGTTCCTGAAACAGTTGCCACGTAAGTGAGGTTGCTGTTGGTATTCAGTGTTCCGCATGAAGTACCCTGCCAGTAATAGGTAGTTCCCACCGGAGGTGTAACTGTTGTCAGGGTTTTCGGTCCGCAGCTGTTGGAGCTGACGGACGGGACGGGGGGTTGCGCAAGCACGAAGCTTGCGGCGATCATCATTGTCAGGACAAAGAGTAAACTTCTTTTCATGTTGTTATAGATTTTCTATGATTGCGCAAATATATGTGTTTATCAATTCGGACAATGAAAAATGAGCGATTTTTTTTAAACTTTTTTTCAGTTTATTGAAATTGTGATAGTTAAAAATACCTGTCTGTAAGAATCCTAACCTTAAGATCCAGGGGCAAGGTCCAAAGGATGGCCATAAGGGGGAAAATCAGCGGCAATGTTCCTCGATGGCAGGCAATATTCGGGTGAAACCCAGTTTGTAAGCTGCGTTCCAGTCGTCACAGGCGCCCTTGGTATCCTGCAGGTTGAATTTGCTGTTGCCGCGGTTGGCCAGCGCCATGGAATCAGCAGGGTTCAGTTCAAGTACCTTGTCGAAATCGGCGACTGAGCCCGCGAAATCACCCATGTACGCCCTGGCGTTGCCGCGGTTGTTGATGGCCTCACGGTAATTGGGTCTGATCTCAATGGCCTGATCAAAGGCAGCGATGGCTTCGGCAGGTCTTTGCAGATTGGCCAGTGCAATCCCCTTGTTGTTCCATGCTTCCGCCAGCTTGCTGTTGACCGCCAGGGCGCGCTCGAGGTCAGTCAGGGCACTTTCATACTGTCCGAGTGCATTTTTGGAGAAACCCCGGTTATTATAGGCTTCTGCATATTCCGGAAAGATCCTGACGGATTCGGAATAATCCTTTATGGCCGCGTTGTAATCGCCCTGGTCCTTGAAAATGTTGCCGCGCAGGAACAAGGCTTCAGGGAATGATTTTTTGGTCTCCAGCGCACGGTTCACCGATGTCATCGCCTCCTGGTATTCTTTTCTCCTGTAGCGTTCCTGTGCGATCTCATAATGCGCCTGGGGGAAGGAAGGACGGTATCGGAGCACCGCCTCCAGGTCTTCCATCATTCCGGTGGTATCGCCGCTCTCTTTCTTCACCAGGGCCCGGTTGAAATAGGCCTCGAAGTAATCCGCTTTGATGCTGATGGCCATGTTCAGGTCTGCCAGGGCCCTCTCCTTCTCATTCATGAGCAGGAGTGCAATGCCCCGGTTACTGTATGAGTAGGGAAAGCCCGGACTGATCCTGATGGCCGCGTCAAAGTCGGCCAGCGCACCCTTCAGGTCACCCAGGTCCTTTAGAGCAATGCCCCTGTTGTTGTATGCATAAACAACATTTGGATTTTTCCGGATGACATCGGAAAAAAGCGTCAGGCTGTCTTTCCAGACAAAGTTGCGCAGGAAGGTAAGGCCACCGAACAGCATGACAACAGCCGCGATCAGGGGGATGACCACCCTCCTGATATTTCTTCCTGTGTGCTCACTGCTCAATAAACGGTGAAGCAGAAAACCGCCCAGCATAAGCAATCCGGCATAGGGAAGGTAGGTATAGCGATCGGCGACCACCACCACGCCTTTGATCGGCACCAGGTGGGTGAACATGGCGATACTGATGATAAAAAACAGCAGGCCGGTGAGCAGTTCCCTGCGGATCTTCCGGAAGCGGACGATGGCCCATATGAGAACGATCAGCACCAGCAGCATGATTCCGGTGACGATGTAGTACTGCAGAGGCAGCAGGCCATCCGTCTTTTCAGGATAGGGATGAATGGCCACGAGATTAAAGGGCAGGAAGAATTTCCAGAGGTAGAAGCCCAGCGCGTATCCGCCCATCAGGATGCGGTCGAAAAAAGTATAGGGCTGGGCGGCATGCTGGAAGTCGCCCCCGCTGCTCTCATGAAACATAAAAATTTTGCTCAGCAGGATGATGACATAGGCAAAAAACGGGAGCTTTTCGATCAGGGCCTTCCAGGAGAACTTCCGGCCTGTCGCGTAATCCATCAGTATCAGCATCAGCGGCAGGCAGGCGGCCGACATCTTGGCGTGCCACGACAGGAAGAAAGCCGCAAAGGAAAGTACGACCCACAGGATCTTCCGGGTGTTCTTCAGGTATTGGTGATACGACAGCAGTGAAAGCAGAAAGAAAAAAGTATACAGTACATCCTTTCGTTCGGCGATCCAGGCCACGGACTCCACGTGCATGGGGTGTATCCCGAACATGAGGGCGGCGAATGCGGCAATGGCGGGTTCACGAAACAGCCTTTGGGTGAGCATCCACACCAGGGCAACATTGCCCAGGTGCAGCAGCAGGTTGGCCAGGTGGTAAGGGAATGCAGTATCTTTAAACAGGTGATAATCCAGCAGGAAGTTCAGCAGGGTGAGCCTGGTTCCGCCCATGCCCGTGTAGCGGAACATGATGGTGTAGGCGCTGTCCCAGCTGAAATGCTTGATCAGCTGATTGTTCAGCACATAGATATTATCGTCCCAGTTAGTAAATCCGTTGAACAGGCTGTTGAGAAAAACCAGTGCGGTAAACAGCAGCACCGCGGGCAATGCCCATCGCTTAAATCCGGGAGATGCAGTGAATTCCTGATATTTGCTCATGTGTTCGGCTGAGTGTAGTCGTTTCTGATCCCCGCAAAAATAGGAATTTAAGTTCAGCCAGTGAATATACGTACCACTTCATCACTCCATCACTCCATCACTCCATCACTCCATCACTTCATCACCTCCGTCACTTTGTCACCCGGTTACCCGGTTACCCCGTATCGGGGTATCGGTGTATCGGTGTATCGGAGTACCGGAGTACCGGAGTACCGGAGTACTGCTGGCCTTTGACTTGTCGACTTTCGACCCATCCCACATCTCCTTCATCACCTTCGTCACCTTCATCACCTCCATCACCTCCATCACCTTCATCACCTTCATCACCTTCGTCACCTTCATCACCTTCATCACCTTCGTCACCCGTCCACCGTCACTTTGTCACCCGGTTACCCGGTTACCCCGTATCGGGGTATCGGGGTATCGGTGTATCGGAGTATCGGAGTACCGGAGTACTACTGGCCTTTGACTTTTTGACCTGTCGACTTTCGACCTATCCCACGTCTCCTCCATCACCTTCATCACCGTCGTCACCTTCATCACCTTCATCACCCGTCCCCCGTCACTTTGTCACCCGGTTACCCGGTCACCCGGTCACCCCGTATCGGGGTATCGGAGTATCGGAGTATCGGAGTATCGGAGTACGGCTGGCCTTCGACTTTCGA
>CALGYY010000112.1 GCA_937934705.1 uncultured Bacteroidota bacterium | reverse complement strand
CCTTTTCGTTTTCACTACCAAGTTTATCATCATCGTTGAAATCCACCAGTTCCATCATGCACATTTCTGCATTGTCACCGATGCGGTTTCCGGTTTTCAGTATGCGCGTGTATCCGCCGGGGCGGTCGGCCACTTTCTGGGCCACTTCGCGGAAAAGCTCGGTCACGGCTTCCTTGCTCTGAAGGTAGCTGAAAACGACCCTGCGCGAAGCGGTGGAATCTTCCTTGCTGCGCGTGATCAAAGGCTCAACAAAGGTGCGGAGCGCCTTGGCCTTGGCCAGAGTCGTGCGGATGCGTTTATGCAGTATCAGTGATGTTGCCATATTGGCCAGCATCGCATTACGATGCGCACTCTTCCTGCTGAGGTGATTGATGGTCTTGTTGTGTCTCATTGCGCTTAATCCTTATCTAATTTATACTTTGTAACATTCATCCCGAAGGTGAGGTTCTTTGATTTCACCAGCTCTTCCAGCTCAGTCAGTGACTTCTTCCCGAAATTGCGGAACTTCAGGAGATCATTCTTGTTGTATGATACCAGGTCGCCCAGGGTTTCCACGTCAGCCGCTTTCAGACAATTCAGGGCGCGGACGGAAAGGTCCATATCCACCAGCTTGGTTTTGAGGAGCTGCCTCATATGCAGGGATGATTCATCGAATTCTTCGGCTACTGCTTTCTCTTCCGTGTCGATGGTTATCTTTTCGTCGCTGAAGAGCATGAAATGGTGAATCAGTATCTTGGCCGCTTCCTTCAGGGCTTCCTTGGGGGTGATGGATCCGTTGGTCGTTACCTCAAGAATCAGCTTTTCGTAGTCGGTCTTCTGTTCAACGCGGTAGTTCTCGACAAAATACTTCACATTTTTGATCGGTGTAAAGATTGAATCCGTGAAGATGGTGCCAATGGAGGTGGTCGGGACCTTATTTTCCTCGGCGGGGACGTAACCGCGACCCTTGTCGATGGTTATTTCCATGACCAGTTTCACATTGGGTTCCATATTACAGATCACCACATCGGGATTGAGCACCTGGAATCCGTTCAGGAAATTGTTGATATCGCCTGCGGTGAATACCTGTTTCCCGGCGATGGTAACAATGGTCTTCTCGTTGGCAACCGAATCGATCTGGCGCTTGAAACATACTTGTTTCAGGTTCAGAATGATTTCGGGGACATCCTCCAATACACCTTTAATGGACGAGAACTCCTGGTCCACGCCTTCGATCCTCACGGAGGTTATGGCATACCCTTCCAGTGAAGACAGAAGGATTCTGCGCAGGGCATTGCCGATGGTCACACCGTATCCGGGTTCGAGGGGACGGAATTCAAACTTGCCGAAAGCCTCTTCGGATTCGAGCATCACAACCTTATCGGGTTTCTGAAAAGCTAAGATGGCCATTTATTCAAATTTTATATTTCAACGAATATGAAGCGATTACTTGGAATACAACTCAACGATCAACTGTTCGTTGATATTTTCGGGGATCTGTTCACGCTCGGGATAACTCATAAACTTACCTGTCATCAGCTCCTGATCCCATTCCAGCCAGGGGAAGCGGTTGGACCTGGAAAGGAGGGAATCGCTGATCACTTCCAGTGATTTTGAGCGTTCCCTGACGCTGATACGGTCACCCGGACGGCAGGTAAAAGAGGGGACATTCACCACCTCATCATTCACCAGGATGTGACAATGCTTGACAATCTGGCGTGCGGCGGCACGGGTTGGTGCCAGGCCGAGACGGTATACCACATTATCCAGGCGGGCTTCGATGAGCTGAAGCAGGATCTGTCCGGTAACACCCTTCTTGCTGGATGCGCGTTCAAAAATATTGCGGAACTGACGCTCGAGGATACCATAGGTATACTTGGCTTTCTGCTTCTCCATCAACTGCACCCCGTATTCGGAAGTTTTGCGCCTTCTTTTATTGGCACCGTGCATCCCGGGAGGATAGTTCTTTTTTTCAAAATACTTGTCGGGGCCGTAGATCGCCTCTTTGAATTTACGTGCAATTTTGGATTTCGGTCCAATATATCTTGCCATATCTGCTATTGATTAATGTTCGTAGCTGTTTCTTAATAAAATTTCTCTGTCCGCTTACACCCTTCTCCTTTTCGGGGGTCTGCATCCATTATGCGGCAAGGGGGTCACGTCGACAATCTCAGTAACCTCAATACCGGTATTGTGAATGCTGCGGATGGCCGATTCACGGCCTGAACCCGGACCTTTCACAAACACCTTGACCTTACGCAGGCCGAGGTCGTAAGCTACCTTGGCGCAATCTGCGGCCGCGGTCTGCCCGGCATAGGGGGTGTTCTTCTTGGAGCCCCTGAAGCCCATTTTACCTGCCGATGACCAGCTGATCACCTGACCAGTGGTATTGGTAATGGAAACAATGATGTTATTGAAAGAGGCCTGAATGTAGGCACGCCCGAAGGGGTCCACTTTCACAACACGTTTTTTTACAACCTTTGTACTCTTTGCCATAGCTGAATTTATTATTACGCTTTGCTAATCTTTATTTTTTAGCCTTTCGTTGCCTTTTTCTTGTTCGCAACAGTTTTACGCTTCCCTTTACGGGTTCGGGCATTGTTCTTCGTACTCTGTCCGCGGCTTGGAAGTCCCAAACGGTGACGAATCCCACGGTAGGCACCGATATCCATCAAACGTTTGATGTTCATCTGCATTTCCGACCTGAGAGCGCCCTCAGTCTTGTACTTCTCGTTGATGACATTACGGATCAATGCCTGCTCGTTATCGTCCCAGTCCTGAACCTTTTTTTCAGGATCCACACCCGCTTCCGCAAGGATCTTTGCAGCGCGGCTCTGGCCGATTCCATAAATGTACGTGAGGCCTACAACCCCTCTTTTGTTCTTGGGTAAATCAATACCTGCAATACGTGCCATATCTTATGATAAATTTTATAAAATATTCTGTTTCGGATTAACCCTGGCGTTGTTTGTACTTGGGATTCTTTTTATTGATCACGATCAGTTTCCCTTTCCTTCTGACGATCTTGTCTTCCGGGGTCCTTTTCTTGATGGATGCTCTGATTTTCATCTCTTTCAGTCTTTACGTATTATTTATATCTGAATGTTATTCTTCCTTTAGTCAAATCATAGGGTGAAATATCCACCTTCACCTTGTCCCCGGGGAGGATCTTGATATAATGCATCCTCATTTTTCCGGAGATATGGGCGATGATCACGTGCCCATTCTCAAGCTCCACGCGGAACATGGCGTTACCCAGTGATTCGATCACCGTGCCGTCTTGTGATATGGACAATTGCTTCGACATTTATTACCAATTTGTTATTATACAAATTTTATATATTCATTTTTTACTTCTTCAATCCACTCAAATGTTGACAAAACATCGGCTTTTTCTTTCATCACGGCCACGGTATGCTCATAATGTGCGGAGGGCAATCCGTCGGCGGTTCTGATCGTCCACCCGTCTTTTTCCTGGACCACGAAACGCTTTCCTCGGTTGATCATGGGTTCGATACAGATGACCATGCCTTCGGTGAGTTTCATCCCCTGACCCTTTTTCCCGTAGTTCGGAACCTGGGGTTCTTCGTGCAGGTGTCTGCCAAGGCCGTGACCCACAAGGTCGCGTACGACAGAGAAACCGAATGATTCCACATGGTTTTGAACCGCATACCCGATGTTTCCGATCCGGCTCCCCGCGAAGGCTGCTTCAATGCCTTTCATAAGGGATTCCCTGGTCACTTTCATCAGTTCCAGGTTTTCAGGACTAACGGCTCCCACTGCAAAGGTATAGGCTGAATCGCCGTAAAACCCGTTGAGTATGGTTCCGCAATCGACAGAAACCAGGTCTCCATCGCGAATCTCCCGATCTCCCGGTATCCCGTGTACCACCTGTTCGTTGACCGAGATACAGAGGGTTGCGGGATAGCCCCGGTAGTTTTTAAAACCGGGCAGTGCCTGATGATCCCTGATGAAGGTTTCCGCCATTTCGTCGAGGGTCTTTGTTGTAACCCCCGGCCGGATCAGGCGTGCCACTTCGGCCAATGTTTTTCCAACAAGTAAAGAACTTTTGCGCAGCAGTTCAATTTCTTCGGTTGATTTCAGCTGAACCATCCGTCTTCTCAGAATCAACCGGTCATATTGAATGAGGAGCGTCCCTTGATCCTGCCCGACTTGGTTAAGCCGTCGTAATGGCGCATCAGGAGGTGACTCTCGATCTGTTGCAGGGTGTCAAGCACCACCCCCACCATGATCAGCAGCGAGGTTCCGCCGTAGAACTGGGCGAACTGGCTGTTGACGCCCACCAGTCGGACAAAAGCCGGCATGATGGCGACCAGAGCCAGAAACATTGAGCCCGGGAGAGTAATACGTGACATGACATTATCAATAAACTCGGCTGTTTTTTTCCCGGGTTTGATCCCTGGTATAAAACCGCCGTTCTTCTTCATATCTTCTGCCATCTGGTTGGGATTAATGGTGATGGCCGTATAGAAGTATGTAAACAGTATGATAAGGACGGCAAAGGTGAAGTTATACCAAAAGCCGTTGAAATCAGCAAATGCAGCAGCGAATGCAGTCATGCCCTCACTGTCGGAAAATCCGGCAAAGGTGATGGGGATGAACATGATGGCCTGGGCAAAGATGATGGGCATAACCCCTGCAGCATTCACTTTCAGCGGAATATACTGACGTACGCCGCCATACTGTTTATTGCCCACGATTCGCTTGGCGTACTGTACGGGTATTTTTCGCGTACCCTGTACCAGCAGTATACACAGGAGGATAACCACGACCAGGATAACCAGCTCGATCACGAAGATCACCAGGCCTCCTCCCTGCTCTTCCATACGTGAAATAAATTCTGCAAAAAGGGAGGACGGCAGTCGCGCGATGATCCCGATCATGATGATGAGGGAGATCCCGTTACCGATTCCTTTATCGGTGATACGTTCGCCGAGCCACATCACGAACATGGTTCCGGCGACGAGGATGACCACTGAAGAAATCCAGAAGAAGGTAGAGGGGGCAGTTTCAGGCATAAAAGGATAAACTCCCTGTGCCGGCATCTGGCTGACCAGGTTCCCGATATAGGCGGGAGCCTGGGCACCGGTGATCAGCACGGTGAGATAGCGGGTGATCTGATTGATCTTTTTCCTTCCGCTTTCACCTTCCTTCTGCAGTTTCTGGAAATACGGGATAGCCATACCGAGCAACTGCACCACGATAGATGCGGAGATATAGGGCATGATCCCCAATGCGAAGATACTGGCATTAGAAAAGGCTCCGCCGGAGAACATATTCAGCAGTCCCAGCAAACCGTCTGACGATTGCCTTTGCAGGTCATCAAGCATGGTCGGGTCCACTCCGGGCAGCACAACATAAGAACCGAGGCGGTAGATCAGCAATATCCCCAGGGTATAGAGAATACGCTTCCGCAGCTCTTCGATCTTATAGATATTCCGTATGGTCTGGATAAAACGTTTCATTCATTAAATTTTAGTAGCGGTTCCACCTTTTGCTTCGATAGCTTTGATTGCGGTCGCTGAAAAAGCATGAGCGCTTACATCGATCTTTGCTGTAAGCTCACCCCTTCCGAGGATCTTCACCTTATCGTTTTTGGAGATCAGACCGTGTTTGTAAAGCGCTGCAACATCGATCACGCTGAGCGACTTACTTTCAGCAAGCTTCTGCAGCACATCGATATTGATGCTTTTGTATTCCACGCGGTTGATGTTCTTGAAACCGAACTTGGGGATACGCCTGAGCAGGGGCATCTGTCCGCCTTCAAAACCTCTTTTGGACTTATAGCCCGAGCGTGATTTGGCACCTTTGTGGCCGCGTGTGGAGGTTCCGCCTCTGCCTGAACCCTGACCCCTGCCGATCCTTTTCCTCGATTTTACCGAACCTTTGGCCGGTTTGAGATTACTTAAATCCATATTCAAGTGTATATCGTTGATTAAATTTCTTCTATTTTAACCAGGTGTTTCACCTTGTTTACCATGCCCATGATCTGGGGGGTGGCATCCACTTCGATGCAATGGTGGATCCTGCGGAGGCCAAGGGCCTGCACGGTCCTCTTCTGGCGCTCGGGACGGCCGATCACGCTTTTGGTCTGGGTTATTTTCACTTTCTTCATTGCTTTTCAGTTTGTATTGTATGATTAGCCGTTGAATACCCTGGAAATGGGGATACCCCTGAGCTGGGCGACAGTATAAGGATCCTTCATCAGCATCAGTGCGTTGATGGTAGCTTTCACCACTGAGTGCGGATTTGAGGAACCCTTTGACTTGGCCAGCACGTTCTTCACGCCAACGCTTTCGAGAACGGCACGCATGGCGCCTCCTGCGATGACTCCCGTACCAGGTGCGGCGGGCTTGAGAAAGACGTAGGCTCCGCAATACTTACCGTATTGTTCGTGCGGAACTGTACCATTGATCACCGGGATCTTGATCAGGTTCTTCTTGGCATCATCCACGCCTTTGGCGATGGCTGCGGTAACTTCCTTGGCCTTGCCAAGTCCGTAACCCACTACCCCGTTTTCATTCCCTACCACCACGATGGCGGAGAAACTGAAGGTACGTCCACCCTTAGTCACCTTGGTCACCCTTTGAATAGCGACGAGGCGGTCTTTGAATTCGATCTCGCTTGATTTTACTCTTTTGATATTTGCGTTGGGCATATCCTTTAGAATTTAAGGCCAGCTTCTCTGGCTGAATCTGCTAATGATTTTACTCTTCCGTGATACAAATAACCGTTGCGGTCGAAAACCACTTCGGTAATTCCGGCTTCCAGAGCCTTTTTGGCGATTGCGGCACCGACCACCTTGGCCTGGGCCACACCGGTCACCTTCGACTGTGCAATTTCCGCTTCACGTGACGACGCAGCCATGAGGGTTTTGCCCTGGATATCGTCGATCAGCTGCACATAGATATCTTTGTTGCTTCTGAAAACCGACATTCTGGGTCTGTTGCCGGTCCCGTGCACGACCTTGCGGATCCTCATTTTGATCCTGGTCCTTCTGTATTCCTTGCGATTCTTAGTAGCCATCGTAATGCTGTTTATTTTTCGAAAAAATATTACTTCTGTACCGCTGATTTACCGGCCTTCTTACGTACCACCTCATCCTTAAAGCGGATCCCTTTTCCCTTGTAAGGTTCAGGTGGCCTGAGCGAACGGATCTTCGCTGCAACCTGTCCGAGGATCTCCTTGTTAATGGATTTGAGAATGATGGTGGGGGGCTTACCGCGCTCGTTCATGGTTTCCACGGTAACTTCAGGGGGCATGACCATTACAATACCGTGGGAATAACCCAGCGACAGTTCCAGTACATTATTGCCCTTGGCTTCAGCCTTATATCCCACACCATACAATTCCTGGATAGTGGTAAAACCTTCAGACACACCCTTAACCATGTTGGCCATGAGTGAACGGTAAAGGCCGTGCAGTGCGCGATGGTTCTTGTCATCTCCCTGACGTTTGAGCACCAGCTGGGTCTCATCGGTTTCGAAAGTGATGACAGGGTTCACCCACTGTTTCAGTTCTCCTTTGGGGCCCTTCACCGTAACCATATGGTCATCACCTCTGGTAATTGTAATGCCTTTAGGCAGTGCAATGGGCAGTTTTCCTATACGTGACATTCTTTTGCTCTCCTTTGTTAACTTACATAGCAAATTACTTCACCCCCGATGTTCAGTTCGCGGGCTTCCTTATCGGTCATCAGTCCACGGGATGTGGAAATAATGGCAATCCCAAGTCCGTTCATTACGCGGGGCAGTTTGTCGGACTTCACATACTTGCGTAATCCCGGGGTGCTGATGCGTTCGATCTTGCTGATGGCTGACATTTTTGTGGCAGCATGATACTTCAGCGCAACCTTGATCACACCCGGTCGGGGTTCGTCGATAAATTTATAGTTCAGCACATAACCCTTATCATAAAGGATCTTGGTGATTTCCTTCTTGAAGCTGGATGCCGGAATCTCCACCACGCGGTGGTTGGCCATAACGGCATTGCGGATACGGGTCAGATAATCTGCAATCGGGTCGGTGTTCATCTTATATTACCTCTTTATTAATTTAAAATCGTTTACCAACTGGCTTTCTTTACACCCGGAATCAGGCCTGCAAGGGCCATTTCACGGAAGTTGATACGGGAAATCCCGAACTGGCGCATATATCCTTTAGGCCTTCCGGTGAGCATGCAACGGTTGTGCAGACGCACAGGGCTCCCGTTCTTCGGAAGCTTCTGCAATGCTTCATAATCTCCGGCGGCTTTCAGTGCAGCCCTTTTGGCGGCGTAACGGGCCACCATCTTTTGCCTTTTCAGTTCACGTGCCTTGATTGATTCTTTTGCCATGATTATTTCTGGTTTTTAAAAGGAATACCAAATTCTTTCAGTAGGGCGTGTGCTTCCTTATCGGTGGGAGCAGTGGTGACAAAGGTCACGTCCATGCCCTGGATGCGGTTGATGCCGTCGATGTTGATTTCCGGGAAAATGATCTGCTCGGTGACGCCCAGGGTAAAATTGCCCCGACCATCAAAGCCCTTGTCATTCACACCCCTGAAATCGCGCACACGCGGTAAGGCAACAGCGATCAAACGATCGAGAAATTCGTACATGCGGTCCCCGCGGAGGGTAACACGCACACCGATCGGCATACCGCGGCGGAGTTTGAAGTTTGAAATATCGCGCTTGGACTTGGTCATCACGGCCTTTTGTCCCACGATATTGGACATCTCTTCAATCCCGTTATCAATCAGTTTCTTGTCGGCAATTGCATGGCCAATTCCCTGGTTCACGCAGATCTTCAGCAGACGCGGAACCTGCATAGGGTTCTTGTACTCAAATTGCTTCGTCAGCGCAGGAACAACTTCCTTATAGTACTTTTCTTTCAGTCTTGGTGTCATGGTTACAATGCCTCCTTCTTTTCAGATTTCTTGGAATACCTGATCAGTTTCCCGCTTTTCTCATCCAGTCTTTTTCCGACCCGGGTAGCATTACCGGATCCGTCGACAATCATGAGATTGGAGATATTAACAGGAGCTTCCTTTTTGATGATGCCGCCCTGGGTATTCTTTGCGTTGGGCTTGGTGTGCTTGGAGATCATGTTGATCCCTTCAACAATCGCCTTGTTTTTTTCCACCATCACGCGCAGTACCCTGCCCTGCTGGCCTTTGGAATCCCCGGTGATGACCTTAACGATGTCACCCTTTTTGATCTTTAGTTTGAGACCCATATGATTATTCCTTATAGATTAAAGCACTTCAGGTGCCAGTGAAACGATCTTCATGTACTGTTTTTCCCTGAGTTCGCGTGCAACGGGCCCGAATATACGGGTGCCGCGGAGCTCTTCAGCAGGGTTCAGCAACACCACCGCATTATCGTCGAAGCGGATGTAAGAACCGTCGGGACGACGGATTTCCTTCTTGGTGCGAACCACCACTGCTTTCGTAACTGTGCCCTTTTTGATACCACCGCTCGGGATGGCGCTCTTTACGGTCACGATGATTTTGTCACCCACCGAAGCGTATCGCTTGCGGGTTCCACCGAGAACACGGATACACATGGCCGTTTTGGCCCCGCTGTTATCGGCTACGATTACTCTGCTTTCCTGCTGAATCATAACTATTTAACTCTTTCAATGATTTCAACTAATCTCCAACACTTGTCTTTGCTCATGGGTCTGGTCTCCGCAATGCGGACCGTATCCCCGATCTGGCACTCGTTCTTTTCGTCGTGTGCCATGAATTTTGAGGTCTTCTTCACAAACTTCCCGTATTTGGGATGCTTCACCTTGCGCTCGACGCTTACTACGATGCTTTTGGTCATTTTGTTGCTAACCACAAGGCCGACCTTTTCTTTTCTTAACTTTCTGTCTTCCATTGTATATATAGAATTACTTTATTTTCTCTGTATTGGCAGCAGCGGGTTTCCTGTTACGGATGTCCTCTCCTCTGAGTTCCCGGACTTTGAGTTCGGTTTTCAGTCGGGCAATCATGCGCTTGTACTGTTTGATCTTCATCGGGTTCTCGAGCGGGGAAACCGTATGATTGATCTTCAGACGGGTCAACTGTTTGGTTTCTTCCTCCAGACGTTCGATGATCTCAGGGGTTGAAAGCTGAGTGATAACTTCCTGTTTCATGCTTATTCAGTTTTATGCTTCTGTATAATCTCTTCTGACCACGAGTTTGGTTTTCACCGGCATTTTTTGTGCTCCGAGACGAAGGGCCTCCTTGGCAGTTTCCAGGTTCACACCTTCAATCTCGAACATAATACGGCCCGGATTCACACGTGCCACAAAATATTCAGGCGCTCCTTTTCCTTTACCCATACGCACTTCAGCAGGCTTCTTGGTGACCGGCTTATCGGGAAATATCCTGATCCATAGCTGTCCCTCACGTTTCATGTGACGGGTGATGGCCTGACGGGCTGCCTCGATCTGGCGGCCGGTGATCCATGCTTCTTCCAGGGTCTTGATTGCAAAAGATCCAAAAGAGAGTTCATGCCCGCGGTGGGCATTCCCCTTCATCTTCTGCTTCTGCATTTTCCGGTACTTCGTTTTCTTCGGCTGTAACATTATTGCAAATTTATATATTAATCAAAACGGTCTTTGTCATATTATTTGCGACGGCGGTTGCGCATGCGGTTTTCCTTGGCACCTTCGGTTTTCACCTTCATGCCCGTTGTGGTCGAAACCAATTCGCGTTTTCCGTAAACTTCACCTTTGCAGATCCACACTTTTACACCAATACGTCCGTAAGTGGTGTGGGCTTCAGCCAGTGCGTAATCGATATCAGCACGGAGGGTATGCAGGGGGATCCTGCCTTCCTTGTACATTTCGGTACGGGCCATTTCAGCGCCACCGATGCGTCCTGCACACTGGATCTTGATCCCTTCGGCTCCCATTCTCATGGTGGAAGCTATGGAAGTTTTGATGGCACGTCGATAGGATATCCTGCCTTCGATCTGCTTGGCCACGGTGCTGGCTACCAGAACAGCATCCAGTTCGGGACGTTTGATCTCCGAAATGTTGATCTGGATCTCTTTGTTGGTTACTTTTTTCAACTCTTCCTTGAGCTTATCAACCTCCTGTCCGCCTTTTCCGATGATGATGCCCGGGCGTGCAGTGTGAATGGTAACGGTGATGAGCTTCAGGGTACGCTCGATAACGATCTTGGAAATACCGGCCTTGGAAAGACGTGCATTCAGATATTTGCGGATGCCGAAGTCTTCGATGAGCTTGTTCTCGAAGTTCTTTCCACCGAACCAGTTTGAATCCCAACCTTTGATAATGCCTAAACGGTTGCCAATCGGATTAGTTTTTTGTCCCATCTGGTAATGACTGATTTATATTTCTAATTAATGTTTTATCGGTTTACTGTTGTTCCGTTGTTTCCTCTGCGGTCTCAACCCAGGAATCAATCACCATGGTCACATGGTTGGAGCGCTTCCTTATACGGTGGGCGCGACCCTGAGGTGCGGGCTGTACGCGTTTGAGCATGCGGCCTCCGTCGACCTGCACGGTCTTTACATAAAGTTTGGCATCTTCAATGCGTGCGCCCTCATTCTTTTTCTGCCAGTTGCTGATCGCAGAAAGAAGGAGTTTATGCAGCCGTCCCGAAGCTTCCTTGGGGGAGGTCTTCAAAAGATGCAAAGCTATTTCAACGTTGACCCCGCGGATCTGTTCGGCCACCAGCCTCATCTTCCTGGGGGAAGTGGGGCAGTTCGCAAGACGCGCCATGTAGGTGGTTTTCCTGGCTTCCTTGCGCGCATTGGCGCTGTTACGTTTTCTTTCTCCCATTGTGAATTAATTATAATGTCTTATACTTATTTCTTTCCCTTATTGCCGGCGTGACCCCTGAAAATACGGGTGGGCGCGAATTCTCCCAGTTTATGGCCGACCATGTTTTCGGTTACATATACCGGGATGAATTTGTTCCCGTTGTGAACCAGAATGGTCAAACCAACAAACTCCGGAGAGATCATTGAAGCCCTGGACCAGGTCTTAATGCTCTGGGCTTTTTTGGATGCGGCTTGTTCCAGAACGCGGCGTTCCAGTTTGTGATGAATGTACGGACCTTTTTTTAGCGAGCGGCTCATAATGCTTTATTTATGCTGTACAAAACTTACTTTTTCCTTCTTTCAATGATGTACTTGTTCGACATCTTTTTCTTGTTGCGGGTTTTGTAACCCTTGGCAGGGATGCCCTTACGGGTACGCGGGTGACCGCCTGAAGCCCTACCTTCACCGCCACCCATGGGGTGATCAACAGGGTTCATAACCACACCGCGGACGCGTGGCCTGCGGCCCAGCCAGCGTGAACGACCAGCCTTACCGCTGACCTCCAGGTTATGGTCGGGATTGGATGCCATGCCAATGGTGGCTTTACAAGTCAGAAGCAACTGACGGGTTTCACCGGAAGGCAGCTTGATGACTGCAAACTTTCCGTCGCGCGAAAGCAACTGCGCATAAGAACCGGCACTGCGTGCCATCTTGGCACCCTGTCCCGGCCTGAGCTCAATATTGTGGATGACTGACCCCAAAGGAATTTCGCTCATGTACATGGCGTTTCCGATATCGGGGGTCACCCCTTTACCGCTGATCACCTTCTGGCCTATTTTCAAACCCTGGGGTGCAATGATATATCGCTTCTCCCCGTCACTGTATACCACCAGGGCAATACGCGGCGAACGGTTCGGATCGTATTCGATCGACTGTACCGTGGCAGGGATGTTTTCCTTATCACGCTTGAAATCGATGATGCGGTACATCTTCTTGTGGCCACCACCCAAATAACGCATGGTCATTTTTCCGGAGTGGTTTCTTCCACCACTTTTCTTCAGCGGAGCCAATAAACTCTTTTCAGGTTTACTGGTCGTCAGCTCTTCGAAAGAACTGATGAGCTTAAAGCGCTGACTGCTCGTAGTCGGTTTTAATTTCTTTAATGCCATCTCTTTTAGATATTGCTATAGAAATCTATGGTTTCACCTTTTGCTAATGTGACGATTGCCTTTTTCGTCGCGTTCTTACGGCCCGAAACGTATCCGCTCTTGGTCCACCTTCCGGTCCGGTCACCGGCATAATTCATGGTGTTGACGGATTCAACGTTCACTTCGTAGAGCTCTTCAACCGCCTTTTTGATCTGCAGTTTGTTGGCCTTTTTCTCGACAATGAAGGCATAGCGCTGGAGCTTGTCGCTCAGGGCTGTCATCTTCTCTGTTATGACCGGCTTGATAATAACACTCATGGTAACAGCTATTAGTTCGATTTATGAATGGTATGGATACGTTCAATTTCTGCGATGGAGCCTTCCAGGAGGATGAGGCTTCCGGCATTCAGCACATCATAGGTATTGAGTGAATCAGCCGTGACCACCTGTGCCTTCTTCAGGTTACGCGAGGAGAGAACGATCCTGTTATCGCTTTTGGGAAGTACCAGGAGGGTCTTTTTGTCGCCGACCTTAAGGTTGTCGAGTATGCTCTGATACTGCTTGGTCCCGATCGCGTCCATGGTGAAATCTTCCACCACCAGAATATTGTTTTCTTTCGCCTTATAGGTGAGTGCCGATTTACGGGCAAGAACCTTCAGCTTCTTGTTCAGTTTGAAACTGTAATCACGCGGCTGGGGACCAAAAACCCTCGCACCTCCGACAAAGAGAGGAGATTTCATACTTCCTGCGCGCGCACCACCGGTTCCTTTCTGACGCTTCAGCTTTTTGGTCGTACCCGAAACCAGGGACTTCTCCAGACTGGCATGTGTACCCTGACGCCTGTTGGCCTGATGCTGTTTGACATCAAGATAAATAGCGTGATCGTTGGGTTCGATGCCGAAAATGCTTTCGTCGAGCTTCACCTTACGGGAACTCTTGCTGCCATCTGTTTTATATACTGCTAACTCCATCTTTCAATAATTAAATATGAACCTTTATGTCCGGGAACAGAACCCTTGACAACGATGATATTCTTTTCGGGAATGAGCTTGACCACCTGAAGGTTGATATTCTTAACCCGGTCTCCCCCCATACGGCCAGCCATGCGAATGCCTTTGAATACACGGCTCGGGTGAGAGGATGCTCCCACAGAACCCGGTGCACGGAGGCGGTTGTGCTGACCATGAGTGCTTTCACCAACGCCACTGAAATGATGACGCTTGACAACACCCTGGAAACCCTTACCCTTTGAGATACCCACCACGTCGATGAATTCTCCTTCCACGAAAACATCCACAGTGATGATTTCACCAAATTGCTTACGGTGACCTTCCTCAAAACGGGTGAATTCGCACATCACCTTTTTAGGCGTAGTATTGGCCTTGGCAAAGTGACCCTTCAGTGGTTTGTTGACGCGGCTTTCCTTCTTATCGTCGAAGGCCAGCTGAATGGCATCATAGCCGTTCTTATCCTTTGTCATCACCTGGGTCACAACGCAGGGGCCGGCTTCGATGACCGTACAGGGAACATTTTTCCCGTTGGCGTCATAAACGCTGGTCATCCCGATTTTCTTTCCAATTAAACCTGACATTGTATATCTTTATTTAACAGTTACTGAATCTGATTCTGACTATACCTTGATTTCCACCTCAACCCCGTTGGGCAATTCCAGTTTCATGAGGGCATCAATGGTCTTGGAAGTGGTACTGTAAATATCCAGCAGGCGCTTGTAAGTACAAAGCTGGAACTGTTCCCTGGCCTTCTTGTTTACAAAGGTGCTCCGCAGCACAGTGTAGATCTTACGGTTGGTCGGCAGGGGAATAGGTCCGTTGACGATGGCACCGGTCGATTTCACCGTTTTTACGATCTTCTCTGCTGATTTGTCCACCAGATTGTAATCGTATGATTTCAATTTGATTCTGATCCTCTGACTCACGTTTTTACTCTTTTAATGTGATAAATATTATCAATTTGAAACTATATATCCTCTAATTTTATAAACAACATCATTGGTCAGCTCCGCTGGCAGCGGTGCGAAATGCGAAAACTCCATCGAAGAAGTGGCACGACCCGAAGTGACAGTCCGTAATACGGTGATATAGCCGAACATTTCCGCCAGGGGAGCATAGGCTTTCACCACCTGGATACCGATCTTCGCTTCGATACCGAGGAGCTGGGTGCGTCTTTTATTCAGGTCACCCGTCACATCACCGATATAGTCGTCGGGTGTGATCACTTCCAGTTTCATGACCGGTTCGAGGAGAACCTTTTTCGCCTTGAGGCATGCTTCGCGGAAGGCCTGACGGGCTGCGATTTCGAAAGCCAGGGGATCGGAATCCACACTGTGGTATGCTCCGTCGAGCAGGCGAACCTTGAGACTTTCTACGGGGAAACCGGCAAGCACGCCATTTTGCATGGCGGCCTGGAAACCGTCGCGGATAGCCGGAATATATTCTTTCGGGATGGCTCCACCACGGATCTCATCGATGAACTGGAGACCCTTATTGCCCTCGTCGGCCGGACCGATTTCGACTTCGATCTCGGCATATTTGCCGCGACCACCGGTTTGTTTGCGGTAGACCTGACGGTGGCGGACGGTATTGGATACTGATTCCTTGTAGGCCACCTGCGGCTGACCATGGTTACACTCCACATTGAACTCCCTGCGGATACGATCAAGGATGATCTCCAGATGAAGTTCGCCCATACCGCTGATCAGGGTTTGTCCGGTATCTTCATGAACCTTTACGCTGAAAGTCGGATCCTCTTCCGCAAGTTTCTGTAAGGCCAGGGACAATTTGTCGATGTCGGCCGTTGTTTTGGGCTCCACAGCCATATTGATCACGGGATCCGGAAAAGTAATGGATTCAAGGACCACGGGATGGCTGTCGGCACAAAGGGTATCGCCTGTTCTGATTTCTTTGAAACCAACGGCAACACCGATATCACCGGCTTCGATGGTTTCAAGGGGGTTCTGTTTATTGGCGTGCATCTGCACGATACGTGCGATGCGTTCTTTCTTTCCTGTGGAGGCATTCAACAGGTGACAGCCGGATTTGAAAGAGCCGCTGTAGACCCGGAAAAATGCGATACGGCCCACGAAAGGATCAGTTGCGATCTTGAAGGCCAGGGCGCAGAAGGGTTCTTCCACTTCCGGCTTGCGGATTTCGTCTTTATTGGTATAAGGATTTATTCCTTTTACTGCGGGGACGTCAAGCGGACAAGGGAGGAAGCGGCAGATGTTATCGAGCAGGTTTTGAACGCCTTTGTTGCGGAATGAAGCGCCGCACATCACGGGCACCAGTTTCATTTCCAGAGTGGCTTTACGCAGGGCGCTGACCACTTCTTCGGAGCTTATACTGTCCGGAGCGTTGACAAACTTTTCGAAGAGGCTTTCATCCACTTCGGCAATTCCTTCGATGAGTTTGTTCCGGTATTCAGCTACAATCTCCGCCATATCGGAAGGGATGGGCACTTCGAAGAAATGCATCCCGAGGGACTCGTCGTCCCAACTATAAGCTTTCAGAGCGATCAGATCCACCACTCCGGAGAAATCGTCTTCTGCACCGATGGGAATCTGAATAGCCACGGGATGGGCACCCAGTTTCTCCCGGATCTGACTGAGAACAGTGAAAAAGTCGGCACCGGAGCGGTCCATCTTGTTCACATACGCAATCCTGGGCACGCGGTACTTATCGGCCTGCCGCCAAACGGTTTCTGATTGGGGCTCAACTCCGCCAACAGCACAGAAAATCGCAACGGCACCATCGAGTACTCTTAAAGAGCGTTCTACCTCAACCGTGAAGTCGACGTGCCCCGGGGTGTCAATAATGTTGATCTTGTATTGCTGTTGTTCCCACTTCCAGAAGACGGTAGTGGCGGCTGAGGTAATGGTGATGCCGCGTTCCTGTTCCTGCTGCATCCAGTCCATGGTGGCGTTGCCCTGATCGACCTCACCCATTTTATGGTTGATACCGGTATAATACAAAATACGCTCTGTAGTTGTGGTTTTACCCGCATCTATATGAGCCATAATGCCAATATTCCTCGTATAAACAAGCTTCTCTGACATTCCTTTTTGTATCTGCCGGCTATAGTATATAATAAGGTATCCCGACCTTAAAACTTAAAGTGGGAGAACGCCTTATTTGCATCAGCCATTCTGTGTGTATCTTCTTTCTTTTTAAATGCTGCGCCTTCTTCCTTAAAAGCGGCCAGGATTTCACCGGCGAGTTTCATACTCATGGATTTCTCGTGGCGGGCGCGTGAATATTTTATCAGGGATTTCATCCCTATAGACATTTTTCTGTTCGGCCTGATCTCAGATGGGATCTGGAAGGTGGCTCCACCGATCCTGCGGCTGCGGACCTCAACGCTGGGGGTTACATTGGCCAGCGCCTTCTTCCAAACCTCAAGGCCTTCTTCGCCGGTTTTCTCCGACACTGTATCTACAGCATCGTAGAAAATCTTGTAGGCGATACTCTTCTTCCCTTTCAGCATGATGTTGTTGACAAATTTGGTCACCATCACATCATTGAACCTGGGGTCGGGAGGAATCGTCCGTTTCCTTGGTTTTGACTTTCTCATTTTTTAAAACGCTTATCTCTTTTATGTTGTGTTCTGATTATGCTTTCTTGGCTTTGGGGCGTTTGGTCCCGTATTTCGACCTGCGCTGATTTCTGCCTTCCACACCGGAGGTATCCAGTGCACCGCGGATGATGTGGTAACGAACACCCGGAAGATCCTTCACCCTGCCGCCACGGATCATGACGATGGAGTGTTCCTGAAGGTTATGGCCTTCACCAGGAATATAGGAGTTGACTTCTTTCCCGTTGGTCAGCCTGACCCTGGCTACCTTGCGCATAGCTGAGTTCGGCTTCTTCGGTGTGGTGGTATAAACCCTCACGCAAACTCCCCTCCGCTGCGGGCATGAATCCAAAGCAGGGGATTTGCTCTTATCCTGAATTTTCTGGCGTCCTTTGCGTACCAATTGCTGTATCGTAGGCATAGCGTTCGTTTTTAAACAATTAAATAAGCCCTAAAAATTGGGACTGCAAAGGTAAAAACTATTTTCAGAAAACCAAGGGGTTAAATGAAAAAAAAACTGAAAAAGTCACATATTTCAGGGGTATCTTCTTAAATCGCTGTTTTTCTTCAACTTATCTTTTCATTTCCGACAGCCTCCTCCAGGCTTTTTGTTAATAAAAAGAAGGCAGCCTGCGAAACGCCCTGAATCAAATTGCGCTAATTTTGCGGTTCAATTGATGGAAAAGGTGTCAAAAGATCTGTTCAGAGAGCTGAATCCCGCACAGCAAGAGGCTGTTAAGGCAATTGAAGGTCCGGTTATGGTGATTGCCGGAGCCGGCAGCGGGAAGACGCGTGTGCTGACCTACCGCATTGCACATCTTCTGAATGAAGGGACCGATCCCTTCAACATTCTTGCGCTGACCTTCACCAACAAGGCTGCCCGGGAAATGAAAGACAGGATACACAAGCTGGTGGGCGGAACCGAAGCACGGAATGTCTGGATGGGTACCTTTCACAGCATTTTTGCAAGGGTACTTCGTATAGACGGACATTTACTGGGTTATCCGGATAACTTCACGATATATGATACGGACGATTCCAAAAGTCTGATTAAGAATATTGTGAAAGAGATGGAGCTGGACCCCAAGCAGTACGTCCCGGGTTACATTCATCACCGGATTTCCGCTGCCAAGAGCAACCTGATCTCCGACCGCGAATATAATGAGAATGATGAGGTCACGGAAGCCGACAAGGCATCAGGAAAACCACTGCTTGGCAAGATCTTCACCACTTATAACCAGCGGCTCAAAGCCAGTTCTGCCATGGATTTTGACGACCTGCTGTTCAATATGAATGTGCTGATCAGGGATTTCCCGGAGGTGCTCTATAAGTACCAGCAAAAGTTTCATTACATCCTGGTGGATGAATACCAGGACACGAATTATGCACAATACCTTATTGTCCGCAACCTCGCGGCCAAAAACGAGAACATCTGCGTGGTGGGGGATGACGCCCAGAGCATCTATGCATTCCGCGGAGCGAACATACAGAATATCCTGAACTTCAAACGCGATTATCCGGACGCCCGGGTTTTCAAACTGGAACAGAATTACAGGAGTACCAAGGTGATCGTAAAAGCGGCCAACGGCATCATTCAGAATAACAAGAACCAGATCTTTAAGGAAGTATGGACTGAAAACCAGGAGGGAGAACTGATCCGCCTGATCAAAGCCTCCACAGATAATGAGGAAGGCAGCCTCGTGGCCCATTCGATCTTTGAAACCAAAATGAACTTCCAGCTTCCCAACAGCGATTTTGCTATCCTTTACCGGACCAACGCACAGAGCCGCGCTCTGGAAGAAGCGTTGAGGAAGCTGAATATTCCATACAGGATTTATGGCGGGATGTCGTTCTACAAAAGAAAAGAGATCAAAGACCTGCTGGCTTACTTCAGACTGACGGTTAATAACCATGATACGGAAGCCCTGATGCGGGTGATCAATTATCCCCAAAGAGGGATAGGTGCGACGAGTATTGACCGCATCACCGTTGCTGCTGCCAATGCTCAGTGTCCGGTATGGGAAGTCATCTCCGATATCGGGAAATATGATACGGGGGTCAACAGCGGAACCGCTAAAAAGATCCTGGAGTTTGTCATGATGATCCGCAGTTTCAGCGTGCAGCTTCAACAGATGAACGCATTTGACCTTGCCAGACACATCGCGAAAGACAGCGGAATACTGCGCGATTTGTACGAAGACAAGAGTCCCGAAGGCGTCAGCCGCTTTGAAAACATCGAAGAACTGATCAACGCGGTGAAAGACTTCAGCGAAGGTGACGCACCTCCTCCTATGGAAGGCGAGAACGCCACAGCTTTCAGAACACTCGGGCAGTTCATGCAGGAGGTCTCCCTGCTTACAGATGCCGACAATGACGATAAGGAAGACGCTGACCGGGTATCGCTGATGACCGTGCACAGTGCCAAGGGACTCGAATTCCCCTACGTTTATGTAACGGGAATGGAAGAGAACCTTTTTCCCGGGGCGCAATCGCTGAAAGACCGGGCCGAACTTGAAGAGGAAAGAAGGTTGTTTTATGTTGCGGTGACCCGGGCCATGACCCGGCTGACCCTCTCCTATGCCGAAAACCGTTACCGCTGGGGTGACCTGATCTTTTGTGAACCCAGCCGGTTTATCGACGAGATTGACGCATCCCTGATCGAGATGAGCGGCAGGAGACAAAGCGAGAACAAGACATATATTAATATCAGTAATGATTTTATTATCCGAAAAAAGGAACCTCCTGCAGCCGCACCAGTTCCGGCTTTCCCTTCGCCCGTACCCCGCAAACTGAAAAAGATCGCGAGCGTGCCGCCGTCCATTTCACAGGAAACCTTCAATGCCGCCGGAGCGGATGAAATTGTAGCGGGAATCACGGTGGAACACCAGAAATTCGGACGCGGAAAGGTGCTGAATATTGAAGGACAGGGACCCAACAAAAAGGTAACTGTGTTCTTTCAGGCTGTAGGACAAAAGCAGCTCCTGCTTCAATACGCCAAGTTGAAAATCATTGAATCCTGATCGCGATGCCAGTCCTGAAAAGCCAAAGAAAAAAAGGGCCGTCTTTTCAGACGGCCCTTTGGTTTACAATAATCCGGGAGTTATAGTGCAAGAAGAAAAGTTCCCGAGTTGTTGCCTTTTGTCCAGTCAACCTTGTAGTGCGTCGGGCAGGATGTTCCGTTCGGATCAACCACATTACCATTGCTGTCGTATCCGTAGCTGACCGTGGCTGTGATATCGGAAGCGGGGATGCTTACGATTCCTCCTCCGGAGCAGGGATCCCAGCTGCAGCTCTCCTTGAATACAACCGGAGTGGTTACACTGTTGTAATAATTGTTACCCTGGCGGTTTACGCCCCATGACTCGAGATTGGTATATCCGTCAGCACTGCCGAGACCTTCAACGCTCATCCTGAGCGAACCGGAGACACCTGTCCAGGTCTTGCGGCGTGAGATACTCCAGTTGCGGGTGGAATTATCGTCGAACGTAGCGCTGAGGGTTCCGCTTACACTGCGGACAATGGAGGTATAAGGATTCCCGAGCAGGGCAACCAGACCACCGGACTCATTGGTATAGCGCTTTGTTCCGTTGACGATCACCCAACGCTGATCAGTAACCCTTGTAATTTTGAAATTGATGTACTTCACGTAAACCACAGCTCCGGCATCAACCCAGTGGGTATTCACCGCCTTGTGTATTTCCACAGTTCCCACACGGTTGTAAGTGCCTTCGCAAT
This sequence comes from uncultured Bacteroidota bacterium, assembly GCA_937934705.1. GTDB lineage: Bacteria > Bacteroidota > Bacteroidia > Bacteroidales > CAIWKO01 > CALGYY01. The sequence goes on along the minus strand of CALGYY010000112.1, from coordinate 3,894 downwards.
TCAGTCCGTTATAAGAAACAATGTAGGTGATGGTGTCGGCAATCACGAATGAGGAGTCCAGTGTTGCGTTGCAGGGAACCCACAACATGGCCTTGCTGCCACTGCCACCGAGAATTTTATTGGCGTCGTTGGTGGCCATATCCTCGGCTGCTGCGAGCATCATCTGGTCGCGCTTGGTCTGACTCAGACCCGAGGTATCGGTTTGATCATCATCGTCCTTGCGGCAACCGCTGAACAACATTCCTGCAACTGCCAGCAGGATAACTGCGAATTTGAAAAGATTGTGCGTTTTCATAATTTTAGATTTTAGAGGTTAATGTGATTTTCTTTGGCGTTTTCAGAACATATACACAGCTCCGGGACCTTACCCTTATGCTACCGGATAAAAAAATCCAAAATCATTTCCAAACACCTCATTATCTATTTTTTAAATGTATTCCACGGGGACGTACCCCGGGACATTTGAGTTCATGAAATCCCGCTCTGCGGAGCCCCGGCTCCTTATTCTCCGGCCGAAGGCCTGGGGATTACACGGCAAGCGGACTCAGAAGGTCGCTTCGCTAAAATGTCCAACGGGTATTTTCCCGCAGCGACGCCTTTGGCGCAATTCGCCTTCGTCCAGCGAATACACATTCTCACGAATAGAACTTAACCGCGTAGATTTTGAACTTGCCGCTGACCAGCCTGATGCCCAGCATAACATGAGGTCTGTCTGACTCTCCGTCAATACTCCCGTCGCCTTCGATCAGGTATTCTCCTTTTGCAATCACATCAGTTCCGTTGCCATTATCTGTCCACCCGCGGTATGATTGTCCGGCAATGGCCTTTTTAACGCCGTCGGTGAAAATTCTGTCGAATTTTTCCAAAAACTGCTTACTGTTTTCACAACCCAGAGGGAATGTCTGATTGTCGGGATAATCGCCCCATTCATCTGTGAACGGAAAATCAATCATCCCGGCAATGCTCTCTTTGTCTCCTTTCTCTACAGCAAGGGCCAGATCCTGCATAAAAACCTGAATGTTGTCATGCTTGTCGAAATTGTAGTTTCCGGCTGTGTCCGTTTCGCTTTCAGAAGCCTGATTATTCAGTGAACTGCTGCAGGCTGCCAGAAACACAATGCCGGCCAGGATTGTTAAAAAGGCTACAGTACTTTTTTTCATGTGTTCAGTGTTAAATGATGTTATCGTGAATTGGTCTGTAACAAAAATACATTAATCTCAGCTTTGTTTTGGGCACTCGCCATCAAATTCGTGAATGAATGTGAAACACAGCTCAGATTTTTAAGCTATCTTTGCTCCGGACATTTCAGTGTTGCATAAGACCTACACTTCACAACCTGAGCATTTCTGCAGGGGTCAAAAGTAAGCAGACCCTATAATTACTTATTAAAGGGATTGGGAAGCTCTTAACGATCCAATACCTGTAAACTTTTCGAGGGATGGATCAATCAGTTTTTTCTGTAATTACCGGCACCGGACGTTATTTGCCCAAAATTGTGGTGAAGAATCAGGGTTTTGCGCGACACGAGTTTTATTCGCCTTCCGGAGAAAAGATCACCCATCCGAACGAAGAGATCATTCAGAAATTCAGGGAGATCACTGAGATTGATGAGCGCCAGTATGTGGATGACGACCAGGTGACCTCTGATATTGGTTATCTGGCTGCTGAACAAGCGATCAGTTCTTCCGGAATTGACAAGGAAACCCTCGATTACATTATTGTTGCCCATAATTTCGGGGATGTCAGGAGGGATAATCCCCAAACGGATATGGTCCCGACGATTGCCGCCCGGATCAAGTACAAACTGGGTATCAGTAACCCTTTTACTGTGGCTTATGATCTGCCGTTCGGCTGTCCGGGCTGGCTGCAGGCCCTTATACAGGCTGATTATTACATACGCTCGGGGGATGCCAAAAAAATTCTGGTCATCGGTGCAGAGACGCTGTCGCGGGTTTCCGATCCGCACGACCGCGACAGCATGATATACTCTGACGGGGCCGGCGCGGTGGTTGTAGAAGCCGTGAGCAGCAACGAGCCTGTGGGCATCATCACCCATATCAGCCGCTCCGACACCATACAACATGCGCATTTGCTCAATATGGGGCCATCCAATAATCCGGATTTTGACCAGAGAAGGTTGTTTTTAAAGATGGAAGGCAGAAAACTTTATGAATATGCCCTGTCGACCGTACCCCAACTCGTCAAAGACTGCATGGACAAAGCCAGGCTGGCCATTCACAACATTAAGAAGGTACTGATCCATCAGGCCAATATGAAAATGGATGATGCCATACTGAGCCGGATTTTCAGGTTATATGATATCCGGAAAGCTCCGGCGGGCATTATGCCTATGACCATTGCCAAGTTCGGAAACAACTCGGTGGCCACTTTGCCGATCCTGCTGGATATGATACTCAAGGGAAAAATGGAGGCTCATGAAATCGTTTCGGGCGATTATCTTATTTTTGCTTCGGTTGGCGCGGGTATGAACTGCAACGCCATGGTTTACAGGATGGCCTGAGTTATTCATGCAGAAGGCTTGCCCGGCATCTTTCAATCCGAACCTTTTTATTATTTATGGACGTTTATTCAAAAAGAATTGCCGGGGAGCTGCAGTTGCAGCAATGGCAGGTTGAAAATACCATTAAACTTCTCGACGGGGGGGCATCGGTTCCGTTTATCTGCCGGTATCGCAAAGAGGCGACAGGCAGCCTCGATGAAGTGGCGGTCGGGCGGATCAGGGAACGATTGCAGCAGCTCACTGATCTTGACAAGCGCCGGGAAACGGTGCTGGCCTCCATTCTGGAGCAGGACAAGCTGACCGATGAGCTCAAGGCATCTATTCTCGGTGCGCTCAGTATGAGTGAGCTTGAAGATCTTTACCTGCCCTACAAACCCAAGAGGAAAACGAGGGCCAGTATGGCAAGGGCAAAGGGCCTGGAACCTTTGGCTGAGTGGCTGAAAAAACAATATCCGGAAGATCCGGTCGTAAAAGCTTCACTTTTTGTGGATCCCGGGAAAGGGGTCAACAATGAAGAGGAAGCGCTTGCCGGTGCCAGAGATATCATTGCTGAGGATATCAACGAAAGTGCAGACATCAGGCAGAGGATGAGGAATTTATTCATGCGGGAAGCCCTTATATGTTCCAGGGTTGTAAAGGGAAAAGAAATAGAAGGAAACAAGTACGAATCATATTATGAATGGAGTGAAGCTTTGCATAAGACACCTTCGCACCGATTGCTGGCGATGTTCCGGGGTGAGAACGAAGGCTACCTGAGGGTAAGTGCAGAACCTGATCCCGAAAAGGCCCTGGAAATCCTTGAACGGCAGTTGGTCAGAAGCAGGAATTCCTGTGGAGTTCAGGTGCAGATGGCGGTCAGGGATGCGTATAAAAGATTGCTGCAGCCTTCGATGGAGACTGAGATGAGGCAGTGGGCGAAGGAAAGAGCCGACAATGAGGCCATCCGTGTGTTCGCGGAGAACCTTCGACAGCTTTTGCTGGCTCCTCCTCTCGGGCATAAAAATGTTCTGGCCATTGACCCCGGGTTTCGCACGGGTTGCAAGATTGTTTGTCTCGACCGCTATGGTAAGCTGCTTCATAACGAAACCATTTATCCCCATTCAGGACAGACTGAGTTCCGTGCTGCAGCTTCCAAGATCCAGCAACTGGTGAAGGCATACAAGATAGAAGCTATTGCCATTGGTAACGGAACAGCGGGCAGGGAGACCGAGCATTTCATCCGGCACATCCGCTTCGACCAGGATCTGATAGCGGTGATGGTGAATGAGAGCGGGGCATCGGTGTATTCAGCCTCAGCCATTGCGCGCGAGGAGTTCCCCGACTATGATGTGACGGTACGCGGGGCTGTTTCCATTGGCCGCAGGCTCATGGAT
>CALGYY010000111.1 GCA_937934705.1 uncultured Bacteroidota bacterium | reverse complement strand
GTATCATTCCTGAATAAAAAAAAGAGGCCGTCTCGATTTTGAGACAGCCTCTTCTGTTTTAATAAATACCGGAAAAATGATCCGCAAGTCTGTGTACGGTCTGATCCCTGCTTTAATCCAATGATCAGTCCATCAGGGTTACACGCCCGGTTTTCTTATACTCAATTCCCATACTGTCGGTAATAAACAGGATCCAGGTGTAGACATCCTGTTTTCCGACTTTGTCTGTACCCATGATCACTCCGTTCCATACCTCTGACGGATCACCCGATTCAAATACTTTCATGCCCCAGCGGTCGAAGATCATCAGCTTATAATTGGCCGGATCTATACCCTGCATGTAAGGGAGGAAAGTCTCGTTTAGTCCGTCACCGTTGGGGGTGAATGCATTGGGGAAATAAACCACGAACATGGGGTGGATGTATACAGGCTTGGCCACCGTGTCGGCGCATCCCTGGCTGCTTTCCGCAATCAGGGTCACCCAATAGGTTCCTGAGTCAGAATAAATGTGTGATGTTACCGGTCCTGTAGCATAATCATAGGGTCCGCTCGCAGGGTCTCCAAAATTCCATGACCAGATCTGGGCATCCGTCGACAGGTCCTCAAAGATAACCGTCGGATCATCCATTGAAATGCTTTCCGGCAGATACCGGAAATCAGCCTGGGGTTTGATATTCGCAGAAATCTGAAGGCTTCCGCTTTCAGGACAGCCATGAATATTAAGCAGGGTAAGGCTTACCGTGTAAATGTTGTCTTCAATGAAAGTATGAATAGGGTTCGAAATATCGGATGTGTTGTCCACCGAAGCCGGATCCCCGAAATTCCACTGCCAGGTGGAATCCGTCCAGTTCTGCCCACCCGGAAAATTGAAACTAACCTCAAGGGGAGCGCATCCGTTCATCGGATCGGCTGTGAAAGACACCCCGTATTTCGGGTGAATATTGACCATGGCCGTGGCACTGCCGCTGCAACCTGCCGAATTAACACCGGTAACAGTATAAACTGTGCTGGAGAGGGGTGTTGCAGTCACGCTGCTTCCGCTTACAGATGAGAGACCAAGGCTGGGTGACCAGGTGTAGGTATTTGCTCCGGAGGCCGTTAATACTGTTGGACTTCCCTGGCATACGAAAGAGGTCTGCGGACTGACGCTGATCTGGATATCCGTATTGACCGTGATTGTTTGCGTGGCAGAGTTGATGCATCCGGTCAGGGGGTCAGTATAAGTGTAGGTCAGTGTGTGAGTGCCGATGCCCGCTGCCTGTGGGTTAAAGGCATTGTTCACCACCCCGTTACCGGTATATGTTCCGCCCGTTGGTGATGCCTGATTAAGGTTCACCGCTGAACCTCCGAGACAGACATCCGGCAGACTGTTGAATTGAATCTGGGGAATTGGGTTCACGGTTACAGTGAAATTTACAGGAGTACCGGTGCAGCCGGCCGCTGAAGGTGTCACGGTATAGGTAACTACCCCGGGTCCGTTCTGTGTATTGGTCAGCAAGTCAGCGATATTTCCGTTTCCGCTGCTGCTGAATCCGCCGACCGTGCCTGAAGTATTGCTTGCCGTCCAGTCAAAACTGGTTCCGGCCACACTTCCCGCAGGAACTATATTGGTGGTCTCACCGGTGCAAAGAGAGAATGAGGTGACACTGTTGGTGACGTCCGGAACGGGATTCACAACTACATTCAGGCAGGTACTGGGTCCGTTACCGCAAGTGCTGATGGCGAACACACAAATGTCTCCTCCCGGTGTTCCCATACTAACAGTGATGCTGGTAGTATTTTGTCCTGCAGTAATGGTTGACCCTGCCGGAACCGACCATGTGTAGCCAGTGGCTCCGCTGACAGCAGCAATGGAGTAAATTTGTACGGAGCCGTCGCAAACCGCAGCCGGTCCGTTGATGCTGCCCGGTGCCGGGGGTGACGCCTGTATGCTGATCGTTATGCAGGTCGGCGTGCTGGTTCCGCAGATCGTAGTTGCCGTAACGCAAACCTGCCCCCCGGTGGATCCCAATGTGACGGTTATGCTGGTGGTGCCCTGTCCGGAAGTAATGGTCGTACCTGCGGGGACAGTCCAGTTATAAGAAGTGGCACCGGTGACTGTACTGCATGAGAAAGTTGCAGTTGCCCCGGAACAGAAACTGCTTCCCCCGGTGATGCTTGCCGGCGGACTGGGCGGAGCACCCAGACTGACGGTGAGGCAGCTTGCTGCACTGGTACCGCAGGCTCCCGTAGCCGTTACACAGATCTGGCCGGCATTGGACCCAAAAGTTACGGAAACAGATGTGGTGCCCTGTCCGCTGTTGATGGTAGCGCCGGCAGGAACGGTCCAATTGTAAGTCGTTGCTCCGGGAACTGCTGTAATGCTGTAGGTATAAGTCTGCGTAGGACAGAATGTAGCTGAACCTGTGATCGGGCCGGGAGTTGCAGGAGCTGATCCCATGCCGATGGTCAGGCAACTGGGGGAAGAAGTTCCGCAAACATTCGTGGCTGTGACGCAAACCTGACCGCCACCTGAACCTATGGTAACAGAAATCGATGTGCTTCCTTGTCCGGAGTTAATCGTCGAACCTGCCGGTACGGTCCAGGTATAAGAAGTAGCGCCTGTAACGGCTGCAATGCTGTAGGTGACCACCTGTCCCGGACAAACAGTTGTTGGTCCTGTAATGGCTCCGGGTGTGGCCGGTCCTGAGGGCCCCCCGGGTGCGTAGGTTAGCTGAATGGTCACACGCTGGGTGCAGATCTCAGTACCAAAGGGACTTGGATCGGCGTAAAGGGTGTTCACACCTCCATAAACATAATTGGGCAAACCGCAGGGAAAAGTATTGGAGCACCAAACCGGATTACAGGAACTGCAGGCGCAGGTGTTGTTCCCCACAGTATTTACCGCCGAGCAGATCAGGGTTCCGTTCAGGCTCGAAGGGACTGACAAAGCAGAACAATCGGCTGCGTAATAGGTTATGGTTACCCCTGTTACGGTATTACCCGCAGGGACAGGATCCACAAAGGTTTTGGTTTGCTGGCTGGCCTGGCAACAGGGGCAGCCGCTTGACCCGATACACATGTAGTCTGTGCCGCAAACGTCGCAGCAGCCCACAGCCTGCGCCCCTGAATAATAGAGGGTCACCGTAGCCGTCTGGGCATGTGCATTCAAGGCAATAATGAGTATGAGAAGCAGGGAAAGAAGTATTCGGTGCTTTTTCATGTGCAGGTTTTATTTGATGTTTATGACGAGTTCCAGTGCTTTGTATTGATAGAATGAAGATTTGTCAGGGATAAAATCCTTGAGGAGGACCTTCAGCAAAGAATCGCGCCCGCAAAATCCAAAATGGGTCGAATGGGCCTCAAGGATGATCTTTTTCATTGCTGCTTCCCCATGATGACGGATCCATTGCTTATCCTGTGTAAACACCCCATCATACCAGCTGACTTCCACCGCGAAATTGTTGCTGTTTTCAAATCGCAGGAGGATATAATTTTCATCACCGCAGTCGGATAACTGGTAAAAAGCAGAAACACCATTGACCTCATGATGCCCTGAAACCGTCAACAGCATTGGCTGCCAGTTTTCCTGGGCCTGCAGTATCAATGGAATGCAGAGGGTAATGACGCTCAGAAATCTTTTCATAGGCATTTTTAAGTATTTGATGGTCATATTGTTAATTTCTTCTCAAAAATAGTGAATTTTGAAAGTAATCACCAGCCACTGAAAGTAAATTGTGAAAAACTTGTTAACCGATTAATGTCGGAATCTTTTTCTGAATGGTTGCTTTGTTACATTATATTTCTGAATGATTCCCTTCTGGCTTAGTGTTCTGCTATTGGGGGGATATTAAGACGACCAGCCGAAATATGCAATTTTTTGATCGAATTCCTTGAGCAATTCGGTTTCGGGCTTTTCAGTTGAATGATATTTTTCTATTTTTGACCAAAAGTGATTTTATGCGGGTATTGCTGACCTTCTTTGTTTTTTTCTTTGCCCTGCTGCTGGCTGGTCCTGCAGACGCACAGTATTTTGAATGGGCGTTCAATCCCAAGGGCAATGATTACGATCTTTCCAATGATATTACTTCTGACAAATCCGGAAACAATTACCTCACCGGATATTTCAGGAGCGAGAACCTCGATTACGGTGGGACAACGCTAATCAATACGGGGGGCGTGGATGGTTACGGTACCCCTTGTTTTGATATGATGGTGGGGAAAACTACCCGTAGTGGCGCTGTGGTCTGGGCACGCAAGTTCGGCCAGCAGAACTTTTTTGAAAGCGGTGAGGGGATCGCCTGTGATGAGGACGGGAATGTTTATGTTACAGGTTGGTTCACCAGTTCATCGCTGCAACTGGATACAATAACTATTTCCAATGGTGGCGGCTGGGATGCCTTCATTATCAAGCTGGATCCGGCCGGCAATGTCAGCTGGGCTTACCGTTTGGGCGGAGGAAGTGATGATGTGGGCAACGATATCTGCGTTGACTCTGAGGGAAATGTAATTGTAACCGGATATTTCTGGAGTTCTTCCATCACATTCGGATCGACCACGCTGACTAATTCAGGCTCCTGCGATGTTTTTATGGCCAAGTATGATCCTGCAGGTAATGTGATTTGGGCCAAAAAAGCAGGCGGGGGAGGTCAGGACGTGGGAACGGGATTAAGTACAGACGCAGATGATAATATTTATCTCTGCGGTATGTTTAGCAGTGCGAATATGAATTTTGGCTCCAACACTCTTGCAACAAGCGGAAGCACGGATGCTTTTACTGCTAAATATAATGCTTCAGGGACGGACCTCTGGGCGAAAAAGGCCGGTGGCAATAAACTGGATCATGCATGGGCGGTGAGTGCCTGCACGCAAAACGGGTGTGTGGTAACAGGCGCATATACCAGCACTGTCCTTACCCTGGGCACGACCACTCTGACCAATGCGCTGGCGAACACATATGATGCTTTTATAGCCCGTTACGACAGTAGCGGGAACCTGCTCTGGGCCAAAAGAGCAGGCATGGACAAGGATGACCTTGGACGGGGTGTTGCCTGCAGTCAGACAGGAAAAATATATATGACCGGTGATTTTATCAGCAATACCTTAGCATTTTCAACAGTAAGTGTACAGAACACAGACCAGAGCGGGACCTTTTCCGATGCATATGTGGCCTGCTTTGATGAATCCGGAAATGAACTCTGGATCACCGGGGTGGTCGGACTCTATAATGAAAATGCATGGTCGGTGAGTACTGATACCCTGGAGCACGCTTACATGACCGGGAGTTTTGAGAGCCTGAGCATTGATTTATCGGGCATAGGCTGCTCAAATACCGGCTCTACGGATTTCTTCTACGCCAGGATGGGGCCCGACACCAACAGCTCCGCTGTGACCCGGATTCATGCAGAATCTCAGATGATACTTTTCCCCAATCCCGCTGATGAAATGGTAACCGTATCCATGCCTGCCGGTTTTGTTGCTGACAGGCTCAGATTGTATGACCTCGGCGGACGCCTGATCGAATCCGTTTTTGATCCCGGAAATCATGGAGAATGGCAGTATGTGATTCCCGAGGTTCAGGATGGGTGTTATATCATCAGCGTGAGCGGCGTGAGCGGCAACCTTCAGACCCTGCTGATGATCCGGCGGCGATAAGCAATGCTGTTTTCTGCCCAATTCACAAAAAAAAGAGGCTTCCGTTTCAGAAGCCTCTTTTTGCTTTTACTGCTGACTCATTTTATTGTCCGAGATAAGCCTTGAGCAGCTTGCTTCTCGAAGTGTGCTTGAGTCGCCTGATGGCCTTTTCCTTGATCTGACGTACCCGCTCACGGGTGAGGTCAAACTTGATCGCGATTTCTTCCAGAGTGAGACCGTGATTCATCCCCAAACCGAAGTACAGGGTGACCACATCCCGCTCCTTCTCTGTAAGAGTGGCCAGAGCGCGCTGAATTTCACGGGAAAGGGACTCAAACATGAGGATGGAATCTGTTGTAGGCGTATCCTCACTCATGTAAACATCAATGAATTTGGTGTCCTCATCCTGTGCAAGGGGAGCATCCATTGAAACATGACGTGTGGAGATTTTCATCACCGCATGGATCTTCTCCTGCGGAATATCCAGTGATGCCGCCAGCTCGTCAGGCAGTGGCGGGCGCTCAAAACGCTGCTCCAGCTTGGAGAATTCCTTGGATATACGGTTCAGAGATCCCACCTGATTAAGCGGTAGTCTGACTATTCTGGATTGTTCGGCAAGTGCCTGAAGAATAGACT
>CALGYY010000110.1 GCA_937934705.1 uncultured Bacteroidota bacterium | reverse complement strand
GTCCCTGGATACCCTGGGGACCTGTCGGGCCCATGGGTCCGATAGCCAGTACCCACTGAGTGCCGTCGAAATACCAGAACTGATTCAGGTCAGCATCGTAAACCAGGAGTCCGGTTGCCGGTGCCGGAATAGCGAGTCGTTGTAAGGTGGTCATCCTCGGAATCAGAATCCCTTTGTTGACAGAGGTCAGATCAAGGATGGCTGAATTGTCAGGACTGTTGGTTCCGATGCCAACATTTTGCTGTCCGAAAACGCCTACAGTTCCTGTAATGTTTAGGAAGATCATGAAAGCCAATGTCATGATCAGGGGTAATTTCCGCATAGGGTTTGAATTAAATTTTGCGGCAAAAGTAGAAGAAAGGCATGTGAATTTAAAATTTATTAACATTTATTTTAGGAAAGGAAGTCAGATGGTCCGGAAGGCCGAGGTGACGGAGGTGACGGAGGTGACGGAGGTGACGGAGGTGACGGAAGTGACGGGTGACGGGTGATGGGTGACGGGTGACCGGGTGACCGGGTAACCGGGTGACCGTGTGACCGGGTAACCGTGTGACCGGGTGACGGGTGACGGGTGACCGGGTGACCGGGTGACCGGGTAACCATGTCTCAGTTTTTGATGAAAGTTTTGGATATAACAGCCTTCCCCACAGAAATTTGCAGAACATAAATACCATTCGCCAGCGCTCCAACATCAATAGCTCCGTTTCCTGCAAAGCCGGTCTTTACTATTCTTCCGTAACAGTCATATATACGAAAATGGCTTTTTGCGCTGAGTCCGGATGAAAGGAAGAGATCATGATCAACCGGGTTGGGGAATATCCTCAGATTCAATATCTTAAAATAATCATCCCTTAAACCGGCAATATCATTATAATCTGTCTTACATAGAATGGCATCCATTGCTTCACCACTTTGCTTTCCGACTGCGCAGATATGGCCATCAAACTGTCTGGCATTATTAAAACAAGTGAAGAAAGTATTATTACTTCTGGCATAGTTTTCAAGGAGTAATGTGCCGTGCTGTGCATCCAGCACAGTAATATACCCGCCAATAGTATCGTCTTCAAGTTTTGCCTGACCGCAAATCATCAGGTTTTCATTATAAAGTGAAGAGTTATATGCAGTCAGATAATTTGGCATGGGACCCAATGTATCCTGCCAAAGTACAAGATTGCTGATGGTGTCTGTTGCTGAACATCGGATTGCAAACGGGTCAAAAGTCTTTACATTGAATAATATTCCATTCTGATTCATGCAACTGCTGACATTTCCGAATACAACATTCTTTTCATAGTGGCTGATCAGGCTGCCTGACAGGTCATAAGCTTCCACGAAAACACTTTGCAGAATTTTGTAGCCGACAATTGTCAGCGAACCGTTATTGTATGAAATACGCCTGAAGAAAAGGCTGTCATCTGAAGACAGCTTTTTTGTCATGATGGTATCACCTTCGTCATTGAACCAGATTGCAATTGAAATACTATCAGCCATCCTACCTAGCGCAACAAAGTTGCCATCAGGCAAAAAACAGCCATCATACAAGTATGCATTCACCGCAGAAAAGGCGTCTGAGTCCCAGACCAGACCGATAGTATCGTTAACCTTCAGTAAGTGAGTACGATATATGCCTGGAGCAATGTCCGAGTTAAAACATATATAATAGCAACTATCTTCGGATGGCCTTATAAACGAAGCTGCATCATCCCCGACGCTGAAATACGTTGAGCTATAAAGCTCATTGCCGGAAGAGTCTGTCCTGACAATGTATCCGTCAAAAGAATCCGGATCAGGACCAAAACTCTTTGAGGATCCAACGAGAAGGTAGCCGCCGTCATTGGTTTTCTCCAGATCATTGAAAAAATCATCACGTACGCCTCCGTATGACATAATGAAACTGCCTTTCTGAGCATAGGAGCAGAGAGAAATAAGAGTGCAGAAACCGAAGAGGATTATTCTTTTCAATGATCTTCTTTATCGGAAAATCCCTTTATTTAGCTCAGGTATTTCGCAAACAGGGCGGGTCAATGTTCCCGCTAAGTTTTTTCAGGCAGGAATTGAAACACAATTCCCTTACACCGGTTCCAGAGTGATTCCGGCGCGATTCGAACGCGCGACCCACAGCTTAGAAGGCTGTTGCTCTATCCACTGAGCTACGGAACCAAAAACGGCTGCAAAGATAAAAAGAAATCCATCAGCAATGACACCTTCGACTTCTCAGCCCATTCCATATTGGAACTCCATTACAGCTTGCTCTTCTTCCTGTCTTTCTTCTTTTCTTTCTTGTACTGCTTGTCAGCCTGTTTGCGGGGTGCAACATCCTGAGTGCCGCTTTCGGCAGGGCTGATGCTGACATTTCGGTTCCTGAAGCTAAAGCTCTGCAACAAGCGGATGATTTTCACTGAATACCGGGATTCAACCTCAAAGAAACTACGGGATTTCTGCACATCAATTCGTCCTATCCCCACCTTCATTCCGGGTGTACCGGAATTGATGATGCTGATGAGATCGCCGGGCTTCAGTCCATCCCGACGGCCCAGGGAGATGCAGAGCAGCGTCATTTCTCCTTTATCCGGCCGCGCTATGGATGCCCGCTCTCCCTTTTCTTTTCTTTGCTCCTCGGGCGCCTTGATATCCCCCGCATCCCGGTAGTAATCGAGAAAACGGTTGAATTCGAGGGACAGAAACCTGCGGAGGAGTTCATCCTTGTCGAGCCAGGCCAGCCTTTTCTGAATGGCAGGAAGGTAAGATTCAATGCCGCTGTGCTCCACCTCCACCTTCTCCATGCGGTCGACCAGATGAAAGAGCTGCTTTTCACATATCTCACGGCCCGTGGGAATTGCAGGATACTGAAAGGTCTTTTTGATCATCTTCTCGATCTTCTTAATCCCGCTTTTCTCTTTCAGGTTCAGGATCACCACGGAGGTTCCGGCCTTTCCTGCCCTGCCCGTTCGACCGCTGCGGTGGGTGTAAACCTCATAGTCATCAGGCAGTCCATAGTTGATCACATGGGTAAGGTCATCCACATCCAGTCCGCGGGCGGCCACATCCGTGGCAACCAGCAGCTTCACATTGCGTGTGCGCACCTTCTGCATGACGCTGTCTCGCTGACTCTGCGAGAGATCGCCATGCAATGCATCGGCATTGTAACCGTCAGCAATCAGCTTGTCGGCAATTTCCTGGGTTTCCCTTCGGGTGCGGCAGAATACGATGCCGTAAATCCCCGGATTGTAATCCGCAATGCGCTTCAGAACGAAGTATTTATCCCTGGCATGAACGGTATAGCAAAGATGCCGCACATTCTCCGCGCCGGCATTTTTAACCCCTATGGTGACCTCAATCGGGTTGACCATATACTTGCGCGAGATCCCCACGATGCCATCGGGCATGGTCGCGGAAAAAAGGAGGGTATTGCGTCCCTCCGGTACCCTGGCGAGGATCTGGTTGATGCTGTCGAGAAAGCCCATATTCAGCATTTCGTCCGCTTCATCAAGGATCACCCGCTTCACGTTCGATAATTTAATGGCTTTACGCTCGATCAGATCGTTCATGCGTCCGGGGGTGGCCACCACCACCTGCACACCCTTTTTCAGGGCGTTGATCTGGGGTACGATACTGGCCCCGCCATACACGGCCAGGATATTTAAGCCTTTTGAAAAGCGCGCGTAGCCGGTCAGATCATTGGTGATCTGCATGCAGAGTTCCCGGGTGGGGCAAAGTACCAAAGCCTGGGGATCGCGTTGTTCCGGATCCGCTTCCTGGATCAGGGGCAGTCCAAAGGCGGCGGTCTTGCCGGTGCCCGTTTGCGCCAGGGCGATGATATCACGCTGACCGTTTAACATCAGGGGAATGACCTCCTCCTGTACCGGCATGGGTTCATCGAAACCCAGTTCCCGGGTTGCCCGTACCAAGGCCGGCGCAAGCCCTAATTCCTCAAATGTCATCGAATTGAAATTATGTGACTATCGGGTGTTCGCAGACCCACCAACACCCCCCACTGCTAACTGCTAACTGCTAACTGCTAACTGCTAACTGTTAACTGCAACTGCTGACTGCTGACTGCTGACTGTTGACTGTTTTTGTGTCGGGGTAGCAGGATTCGAACCTGCGACCTCCTGCTCCCAAAGCAGGCGCGCTAGCCGGGCTACGCTATACCCCGTGTTTCTTTTTACAGAAACGGGTGCAAAGATAGTTAATTTTTATTAGTGTTAATTTTTAGCATTTGTTGAGAAGGGAAGCCATGCGGATCCCTGCAAAAGAATTCACTGCATTTACGGTCTGGTACTACTTCCGAAATGGATTGGGAGGTCCGGATTGTTGAACCGGAGCGTCAATTTTCGCCTTAAGTTCCTTGAAAAGTTTGGCAGAAGGTACCGTACCATTGGCAAGCTTAGCATACACGGGCTTATGAGACTTACTGTTGTAAACCACAAAGAAGGAATTCATACTTGTACATACAAAGTCAAGAAAATAAACAGGTTCATCACTTCCAAGGATGATCTCACTGATCTCTGACGAAGGAAGCATTTTATAAGAATATTTATAATCTGCCATCAGAACGGCCTCCGTAGTATTGACCTCAGTGACGAACCTTCCCAGAGCCTTTTTTGACTTCAACAGGTAATCAGGCACATAAAGAGTCGCTTCCTTCAGGTTTTTCAAATCTTCATTATCGGTCACTTTAAACAAACCATAAGCTCCGCGGGGCCGGGTAGTGGCCTCGTGCAGGTTCTCATTGATAATGGCAACATAGGTCCTGACCTGGCCCCAGAAAAAGTTGTTGTAGCTGACCTTTTTGTAAAAGAACTCCGTGAACTGCTGCCTCGTTTTATTCTCGTCGTTAATCTTATAACCCATGATTTCCGGTCCGGAAATAGTATATATATCAAACATTGCCAGAAAGTTAGAGATATCTGTACTTAGATAAAAGCCGGCAAAGATCTGCTCACCCTCTTTCTTGAACAAAGGATCGCCTTTGGGGATGTACACCGATAACCTCATAAGAATATAGAACATGTCATCATTCCTGTAGCCCGCAATATTAAAAAACGAAGCCCTCTTGTCATCAATCACATCCACACCGGAAACCGTGATAGCTTTAATCTCGGTAAAATCCCAAACCTTTTGCAGGATATTCGTGATTTCACCTAAATCAGCCTCCATTTCATCCGGAACAATGAAATAGGTTTTTGAATTCTTCAGGTACTCCACATGCTTTTCGGTCATGAGTACGGTGCCACTGCTAAACATGGTACTTGTGCTTGTAAAAACCTGTGATGCAGCAACAAATGGAAACAATGTCAGAATAAAAAGAAAGGAATTTTTCATATTGTAATGGATGTTGGTTATTGATCCGTAAAAATAATAATAAATCTAATAACAACATAACTGATCCAATAATAAGTCTGAAGTGCAGTGTTTTAATAATGATGTTTTATCTTTCATCATTGGCTTCTCCTGAGACTCACCTTCATCATGCACACGGTGATCATTTCCACTTGGTAAAGAAACAGTGAAGGATGATAACTGACTGAAGAATCACGCTGCAGAGCAATTTTCATTAAAAACTCCTTTAAAAAAAACGACCATCCATACAACAGAAATCCGCACTTTAATTTCTTCAATTTTCCTTACCTTCGCTGGGATAAATGTATAACCGGCGAATAACCCTACTGTTCATGATGAATACAATAAAACGCCTGAGATCAGTTTTCCTCCTCTCCATGGGAATGCTCCTGCTGGGCGCCTGCGGGCGCGAGTACAACGTAAGCGAACCCCCGTCTGAAGGGATGTCAAGGGTTCAGTACCGGAGTTTATGGGGATATATTGATGAAGAAGGTGATGAGGTGATCCCCTGTGAGTACGAGTTCAGCACGGACTTTTCCGGTGGTTATGCCGGTGTGAAAAAGCCCGGCCCGGGGGAAAGGTTTCATTTTATTGATAAAACGGGACAGAGAACCGGCAGGGATTACGACAGCATTTGTATGGTCCGCAACGGCTGGGCGGTGGTGATCGCCGATCCCCTGTATCACATTATAAAAATCGGGGAGGATCAGTTGAACGATCCGCTGGATACAGTCGTCGTCGCAGGTCAGGTATGGCTGGCCACAAGGGGCGATTCCATGAGCATGATCGTTTACCGTTCACAGCGGCTGGAGACTTCTGACTGGTACGGGCTCCTGTTTCCCCAGGAAAAACAACAGGTGGTGGTCGCGGCCGATTCCAACTGCTGGTGTCTGCTCGACATTCACGGCAATAAGATATCCGATGAATACGAATCGGCCGGCAGCTTTGAGCCCGGAAGCATCAATCATTACCGGCAGGGCAAGCGATGGCTGCGTGATGGTTTGGTGACCGTTCTTACGATGGGACTCAGCCGGATCTTCGACTGGTTTCTGGCCAGGCAGCCGGATACTGATGATGAGACGATATTGTTTTCCGGGAATCTTCTGGAAGTGAACAAAAACGGCAAATGGGGCTATATAGATCGTAACGGACAGGAAGTCATCCCCCTTATATTCGATGAAACGGAGCCGGTCGACAGCGGACTGGCTGTGGTTTGCAGAAATAATAAGTACGGCTTTTACCGTGATGACGGTAAGGAAATTCTTGCCCCGGTATACGATGAGCTGAGGGTGTCAGGTTCCTGGCTGATCTGCGGGAAAGGCCGGTATCCGCGTTACGGTGTGCTGAACAGGAAAGGACAGGAGATCATCGCCTGTGAGCATGAGAGCATTACCCGCGATAAGCATGTATTCATTGTTCAGCATGACTGGGATATGTGGGCATTGTTTGACAGCACGGGACAGGCGCTCACGCCCTTTACCTACGAAAAGATCTGGTCATTTTCTGACGGACTTGCTGTTGTGGAGAAGAATGATCTTTATGGCTACATCAATGACAAAGGACAGGAAGTCATCAAACCGCAGTTTTCCTTCGCCAGGGATTTCGGCTACGACCACCTCGCCTGGGTTACGACTACCGACGATCAGCATATCTGGATCGACCGCCGGGGGAAGAAAGTGAGGAATTTTCCGTGAGATCCCGGATATGAAAAAGGGCCATTGTTATTCGGCATTAGATATGATTCCGTCAACAAAATACATATCGATCATGCCCTTGTTCTTTGCTTCAATTTTGCCCCTGTGCGTGCAATGGAACTGATCGCGGACTTTCTCCCAGGTGCTGCCGCTGATATTTACCTTCCCCGTTTCCCCGCTGCTTTCCATGCGGGAAGCGATGTTCACGGTGTCACCCCAGATATCATAGGCAAATTTCTTGATCCCAACAATACCCGCCACAACCGGACCGGTATGGATCCCCAGCCTGATCTCGAAAACCTCCTTGCCCTCTCCCCTGCGCTTTTCTGCATGCTCCAGCATGAAGGCCTGCATTTCGAGAGCGGCCATCACAACGTTTGAAGGCGGGGTGGCATTGGCCACAGGCAGCCCTCCGGCAGCCATATAACTGTCGCCGATCGTCTTGATCTTTTCAATCCGGTACTTCTCCATGATATGATCAAAAGCCTTGAAGCATACATCAATTTCAGCCACCAGTTCGGCAGGACTCAGGCGCTCCGAAATTCCGGAGAAGTTCTTGAAATCGGTAAACAGAACCGAGACTTCATCAAAATGCCTGGCATCAGCGTATCCCTTGTCCTTCAACTCCTCCGCAACTTCCGAAGGCAGAATGTTCAGCAGGAGGTCGTCGCTGCGCTTTTTCTCGCGGCTGATGATGATGTTCGCCTTTTTCTTGAGGCGGTAACGGTTAAAGACGGTAGCCAGAAGTCCGGCCAGCAGAATCAGCCCCGCCACAAAATACCATCGCTCATTGCGTACCTTCTCGATTTTAAGATCTCTGATCTCCAGTTGTTTGCGATTCAGTTCCTCTGTACGCTGTGCTTCCAGACGGGCAATCTTCCGTTCATTGTCGGTATTGTATATGGAATCTTTATACAACACATAGTTCTTGTAATTCATCAGAGCGTCGCCGAAATTCCCCTGCTTCTCCTGTGCTTCACTCAAGATGAGATAAGAATCCTTCAGTCGTTCGATCTCTCCCGTTTGAAGAAAAGCCGTCACTGCGCTGTCGGCATAAAGCCCGGCCAGTTGAAGTGCCTGCCGGGTATTACCACCGCAAAGGGAATCCAGGTGTGCACCGACGGTATCAAGGGCCGCACCCAGGTAGGCCTGACCCAGGCTCAGGTGACTCAGTCCCTGGCTGGGTGATCCGCCAATTTGCCGGGCGGTCTCCAATGCCTTTTTACCAGCATCAACGGCCTTTGTATACTGCTTCTGCTGATAATATATATCAGCCATATTAGCATAATTGATTGTAATATAATTCCGGTTTTGGGTTTCGATATTGATGGCCAGTGCCTGCTGCATGTACTCCATCGCCTTGTCGTGATTCCCGCGGGCGGCGTAGATCTCACCGATATCGCTCAGGCAGCCAGCCTCTCCGAAGCGGTCACCCAGCTTCATATAAATCCTGAGTGCGCGCAAACTGTAATGCAGGGCCTTGTCATAATCACCCAGTTCAAGATACACCCCGCCGATGTTGCCGCTGGTGATAGCGGCTCCGCGCTCATCACCGGTCTCCTCCTGAAACTTCAGGGCCTTGAAATAATGTTCGAGTGAAGTCGGAAAATCAGCCAGATAATAATACAGCACTCCCAGGTTAATATAGACCATTGTCATACCCGCAGTATCACGCAGTTCCTGGTCCAGAGCAAGACAGCGGTTGAGATACAGCAATGCTTCATCATTCTCCCCGACACACATTTTCGATATTCCCATGTTCCCAAGGGTAGCGGCGAGACTGCGTTTTTCCCCGAGACTTATGAAAAGTTCAAGTGCTTTAGCGTAAAGTTTCTGGGCCTCATAAAATTCGGAGCGGTAATCGTGCATGACACCCATGTAGTTATAAACGGTGCCAATAATAAATGAATCCTTGAGTTCCTGTCCCAGCTTCAATGCCAGGGAAAAATCCTTCTCTGCATTTTCAAAATCAGAAAGGTACAGGTGATTCAATCCCCTGCTGTAATAAGCCTTGGCCACGCCGTTCTTCCATCCCGCTTTTTCAGCCAGTTTTATAGCCTCGCTGCCATAGCGTATCCCCTCTTTCGGGTCGAGGGTTGAATAAGTCTGGCTCAGATCCAGCAGGACCTTGACCTGAACAGAGTCGTACTTACCGGCAGAGATCTCTTTTAACAGAGAATCGACGCGTTGCTGACCGGATTTTTGAGCGGGGGCGGACAGGATGCCGGCAAAAAGGACTAAAGCCAAAACGATGATTGTTCTTCTCGTGTCAGAATAATTATTGCAACAAACATAATAAATTTTAATGATCGCATTTTTACCACGCTAATGTTCGGGAGTACTCTGCTCCAGAACCTTGCTCTTTTTTCTTATTGATTCAGGTAATATGCCGTGTTAAGGTCATTGTAAGTCTTTGTTTATTCTTTTCCACTTTTGCTTGATTCACGTCTGCGCCGGCCCGTGGTTTCGACCCTGCCACCGCACACCTGCTCAACAATAGTCTGCAAAACCAAAATACTTTTAATCAGGATCCTCGCACGCCTTCAACTACGGAGATTTTTCGATTGCTGCGAAGCAGCAAGGGTTTCGAGCCCATAGCAATAGCCGCAGCTGAAACG
>CALGYY010000109.1 GCA_937934705.1 uncultured Bacteroidota bacterium | reverse complement strand
AGTATGTTCAAAAATTTTACTAACGGGCTAATTAAGGAGAATCCCAGTTTTGTTCTGGTGTTGGGAACCTGTCCGGCACTGGCAGTAACCACTTCAGGCATCAACGGTCTGGGCATGGGCGCTGCCACTACTTTCGTGCTGCTTTTCTCCAACGTATTGATCTCACTCCTCAAGAACGTGATTCCTGACAAAGTCCGTATCCCTGCATTTATCGTGGTCATTGCCACTTTCGTGACCATCGTGGACCTCGTCATGAAAGCTTTTGTTCCTGATCTTTACGCTGCACTGGGTGTTTTCATTCCCCTCATCGTCGTGAACTGTATTATTCTGGGTCGTGCGGAAGCTTTTGCTCAAAAGAACAAACTCATGCCCGCTATTCTTGACGGACTGGGGATGGGTATCGGCTTCACACTCGCCATTACCATTATGGGATTGATCAGGGAAGTTTTGGGATCCGGTACTTTCTTCGATATCCGCTTTCTTTCACCTGATGCAAAAACTATCCTCCTCTTTATCATGCCTCCGGGTGCCTTCCTGACCTACGGGTATCTGATTGCCATTTTCAACCGTCTCAGAAAAAAAACTGCTTAATCACCAGATAATAACTATTACCTATGGAATTCATCAGTATAATCATATTTGCATTACTGGTCAACAATGTTGTCCTGGCCCAGTTTCTCGGGATTTGCCCTTTTCTGGGCGTATCCCAAAAAACAAGCACATCCATCGGAATGGGGGCAGCTGTCGTTTTCGTTATGGTGCTGGCCAACCTGGTCACCTACCTGATCCAGTATTATGTGCTGGTCCCGCTGAATGTATCTTTCATGCAGACGATCACTTTCATCCTGGTGATCGCTTCACTGGTGCAGATCGTTGAGATCGTGCTGAAAAAAGCCAGCCCCTCGCTCTACCAGGCCCTCGGCATTTTTCTGCCGCTGATCACCACCAACTGTGCGGTTCTGGGTATTGCCATCCTGGCCACACAGAAAGAGTACAACCTCATCGAAAGCATAGTGTATGCCGCTGCCACAGCCATCGGCTTCACAATCGCACTGGTGCTTCTGGCAGGAATCCGTGAACAAATGGAACTCACCCAGGTGCCCAAAGGCATGAAAGGTTTTCCGATCACACTGGTGACCGCGGGTTTGCTCTCACTTGCATTTATGGGTTTCGCCGGACTGGTCAAGCTTTAATCAGCCCAACCGGCTGATCTGCAAAAGGACATCACGTTTTAGAATGGCGATGTCCTTTTTTTGTGTACTGATGATCCCTTCCTGCTCAAACTCACGAAGGGTCCGGATGGCATTTTCCATGGATATATTGGCCATATCGGCCAGATCCTTACGCGATAAAGCATTAAAAACCTCTCCCCCGTGGTTGAGCGAATCAATGTAAAGTATGGCATCCGCCAGCTTCCCGCGACTTTGTTTCAGAGTTATACTGTGCAAACGTTCCCTGAGTATCTCCTGCCGCTGGTTCATATAACGTATGAAATCCACACCGAACACCCCGCTGTTTTCCAATAATTCCTGAAACACTGATTGAGGAATATAACAGATCACCGCCCTGGTCAGGGCTGTGACCAGATACTGGTTCACTCCCTCATTGAGAATATTCGTTGAAATGAAATGATGCGGCCCCAATACCTCAGTCACAAAGCTTTTTCCACCGCTCTCCTGCAATGTCACTTTAACATAACCCCCGGAGATCAGTTCAACATAGGGATTAAATGCACCTTTCTTCAGTATGGGCTCGCCCTTACTGAACTCCACCGAGCGCTTGACTGCATTCACCCTGTCGAGCTCTGCCGGATCCAGCCGGCTGAAGAAAGAGCAACGCTCTTTGCAAATCAGACAATTACACGGTTCAACATCACACTTCATGCGCAGCCGATTTTCCGCTAAAATAAAAAGATTTGATTTATATCACAAAAAATTCTGATCAATGTTGCTGAAATCACATTTTCAGACACTTAATCACATCGTAACTTTACTGACTTTTAAACCCCTTATCATGCTGGTGCTATTACGAACAGGAAGTCGGAAAATAATGATAACATTCGCAGCCTCCTTTCTTCTGATGATTACCGCCTGTACTTACGACAATGAAGAGGACCTTTATCCCCCGCAACTGACGGACAGCATACCCTGCGATACGGTTCAGCTGACTTATAGCAACGACATCCGCTTTATCCTCGATCAGAAATGCGCCACCCCGGCCTGCCACAACAGCGGAGGACAGGATCCTGACCTCAGTATGTTCCCTACCGCTGAGGCAGCGGCAGCTGTGCTCTTCGAAAAGGCTACTGATGCCAGCCATGCCTCAAGATTCAGCTGGACCAGGTGCGAAAAAGAACAACTGAGAGTCTGGTGCCTGCACCCTTTAAATTAATTACTTATTCTTTCTATGCATAACTTACGTATACTGAAATATACTGCAGTCCTGATCTGGCTGCTGCTTTCATTGATCCACTTCTCATCAGCCCAGGAGACGGAAGAAACGGTATACACGACCCAGACTTTCTATGGAACCCGTGTGATGAACGGACATTCCACGGAAACAACGCCTAAGGGCAAGCTGGAACTCAGGCTGCAGCACAGGATGGGGAGGCTTGACCAGGGCGTTTATGAATTATTCGGCCTCGACCAGGCTGCCTTCCGTTTTGGATTTGAATATGGCATCACCGATTGGCTGATGGTTGGGACAGGCAGGGCGACCACTGAGAAATTCTATGATGGTTTTGTCAAGGCAAAGATCCTGCGTCAGAGCACCGGGAAAAAGAACATGCCTGTATCGCTGCTGGCTTACGCGGGCATCGGGCTGCAATCCACACGCTGGCCTGATGATGGCCGGAATTATCGCTTCTCATCACGACTTTCGTATGTATATCAACTGATCATCGGACGAAAATTCATCGATCGCATCGGTATCCAGCTGGCCCCTACTCTGGTACACCGCAACCTGGTTGTTGCCAGGGAAGATCACAACGATATTTTTGCCCTCGGTGTGACAGCCCGGGTGCGCTTCAGCAGAAGAGCTGCTTTTGCCATGGAGTATTACTGGGTTCCCAAAGGTCAGATTTACTCTGACTACAAAGAAAGCGGGGTGCGCGACAATTTCTCTGCCGGGGTGGAGATCTTCACCGGAAAACATGTCTTTGAGATCTTTCTCACCAATGGTATCGGCATGACTGAAAAGCAGTTCATCACCCAGAGCACTGAAGACTGGTTCCGGGGCGTCAGAATAGGATTCAATATGACCCGCCTGTTCACCCTCGTGCAATACTGATTATTGTTTAACTTTGTCCACGAACATGATGAAAAGAAACCAAATCTTCCTTCCCTTGTTTATGGGGCTGACTGCCCTGGTATTTGTTGCAGGAACCCTGGTCTCATGGTCCTATACGGCAGGTTCTCCGGATGCATGCACAGGATCACCGGCTGACAAGGCCAGCTGTGCCCAGCCTTCCTGCCACGAAGGCAGCGCTGTTTTCAAAACGGGACTGATCACTTCCAATATCCCCGAAGAGGGCTATATTCCGGGCAAGACCTACACCATTACCGGAACAGCTTACGGAAGTCCGACCGCCAAAAGATTTGGCTTCCAGATCTCTCCGCAAAGCCTTACCGGCGAACTGCTGGGCAAAATGGTACTGAGCGATAAAACCCAGACCATGCTCACCGGAAAGGGTAAATACATTACACAGAAAGACCTGGGAGTGGAAGGCAGGGCATATAAAAGCTGGTCTTTTAACTGGATTGCCCCGAAAGCAGGTACAGGAAAAGTGACCTTTTACGGATGCTTCCTGGTGGGCGGCAAAGTGGAAGGTATCTTCACCAGCAAACTCGATGTACAAGAAGCCAAATAACCCATAATTACGATGAAACACTTACTGACCTTCCTTGCATTATCATTTGCCCTCAGTCTGACCAGCATGGATCAGGTGAGTGCTCAAACCACAGGCACGCTCACCTTTTCGGTGACCACAACAGAACCTGCCGGAGCCTATACCGGCGCTAATGTGATCGCCCTCTGGATCACCGATACCAACAATGTTTTCATCAAGACCCGTATCCGTTATGCAGCGACACGCATTCAATACCTGACCCGGTGGATCTCTCATTCCTCCTATAATGTTGTCGACGCCACCACCGGACCTACCAGGCTCACCCACGGGACCCTTTCATTTACGTGGAACGGTACCGATGTCAGTGGAAACACGGTGACTGATAAACCATACAGGGTATGGATCCAGATGAGTGACGCCAATCTTCCCGGGGCTTACACCTATTACACCTTTACCAAAGACACCACCACTCAGAACCTGAACCCTGCCGACACCATGAATTTCACCTCTGTTTCTCTGAGCTGGAATCCTGTCATCGGCATTGATGAGGATCCGGCACAACAGATCCATTTCATGTGTACACCCAACCCTGTCAGTGACCTTGGTTTGATTACCTATTTCCTTCCCGGCTTATCCGATGTAACAATTACGCTGCATGATCTGAGCGGCAGAACCATTAAGGTCATCCTGGATGAAAACCAGGCGGCGGGACCCAGGAAAGTTCTTTTTGGCACTGACGGAATCCCCGCGGGAGCCTGTTTTCTGAGGATCAACACCGGTCAGGCATCTGTTTCAAAAAAGATCGTGATCAGGTAGGTTTCAGCCTATCGGCGGTCATCATCGGGGATCACCTGATGATGAGCGACCTTTGTGCACTGAAGTCTTCACCGCTGATAAACAAAACATAATACCCCTTCTGCAGTTTTTGCAAATTCAGTATATTCTCTGAATGATGCAAAATTTCCCTGTGCAGCAACTTCCCCTGAAGATCATAAACAGATACCTCGGCCGGAAAATCATCCATATGGAACCGAAAAATGCCGTCTGATGAAGGATTTGGCGAAAGCCCATACGCATCAGACTCCAATTCTTCTGTGCCGGAGCAAATAATGAAGGTGACGTTCACACTGTCGCTTCCGAAGCAGCCGTCATGACTTACCGCAACACTGTATACGAAAGTGCCGGGAATGACGGTATCAGCAATGATCCATTGTCCGGTAAACCCGGTATTCCACATATACGTATCAAAGCCGGGTCCGGGGTCCAGGAGCACTCCTGTTCCGAGGCAGACGGTGGTATCCGGCCCGAGGCTGATCACGGGGACAGGCCTAATCACAAGATCAACAGCCATGCTGGTATCAGAACCAAATGCATTGTAGACAAATAAACGGTAGGTTCCGGTATCGCTGAGGGTGGCTGGGTTAATGACCAGAGTAAGCGAGGTGTCGCCGACTAATGGAATTCCGTTTTTCAGCCACTGTTTGCACATGGGTGCATCACCGGACACAGATGCTGTGATCGTCACGGCATCTCCTTCGCAGACAGGCCCACCGGAGAAAATCCCGAAAACATCAGGAGGTATCCCGTAATCGATGACCAACACAGGCCTCTGGTTGGGATTCACGTAATTCCGAGGCCGGAAAGCGCAATTATCGTTGAAAATATTTCCTGCCAGGAGACTGTCGCTGTTTTCATATATGGGTTGGCCGATAGGCGGTGCAAACGTCATATCATCGGGGTCTTTGGTGAAGAAAGAGAAATATGTGTCTCCTCCGGAAAAATTGGTCAACAGCATAGAGGTCAGATCAGGTGACTGAGAAAATCCGACCGACATTCCGAAGGTTCCGACTGCCTGGCTGATGGTATCACCAAACCACAGGGTATTCCACATTTCCTGGGTGCTGTCAGATTCCTCCCAGGCCTGGTTGATATAAAATATATAATAAAGGTCGCCGTTCCACAATGCCGACTGACGGTATACCCAGGCCCGGAAGCGGGTGTCGGTAATCACTGCATTAGCAGGCAGCGCAGAAATGTCAAATTTGAGGAAGGAGTTCTTTCCCTCACCGCCCCCGTAGGTCTGAACATACGCATCCTCCACAGGAGTGAGGCTAAGGGTGTGCTGGGCATGGCTCAGCCCGGAGAGCAGGCTGACCAACAAGACGATCAGGATAGTGAAGGTTGTTTTCATGTTGATGAGGTTTTGGATACGAAATATGACGCCTCAATAATTAAACTGGTTGCCTGTGCTTTCTTTTCAACACGTTCTATAAATCTTATCTTTCCGGCATCACTGCAACCCTGCTTGTTGTGAATTCGCATCATGCTGCGGAGTCCGGGACTCGTGAGCTGAGAAAACAGGAGCTTATTTTTTACACCCTGTTTTAAGATTGGCAGAAAAAAGTTATTTTTGCAATCGCATCTGTTATTGATGCATCATGTTTTTGTGCCTTTAGCTCAGCTGGTTTAGAGCATTACCTTGACAGGGTAGGGGTCACTGGTTCGAATCCAGTAAGGCACACAATACAGTCAGCAGTCAGCAGTCAGCAGTCAGCAGTCAGCAGTCAGCAGTCAGCAGTTATCAGGCCTCCGCTTAGCGGGGGTTTTCTGTTATGACCGGGGGTTGTTCTGAATGTGAAAGAAGCCTTCGCAGGCATAAACTTTCAAATCTCATACTGATACCAGATCAACCTTTATGATTCTTCAGGCAACCTGTCTTGACTTATTGTGTATACTTTTGTATATGTTCTTAGTATAAACAATTCATATTATGATCAAAAGATCCGGATCACTGACCCCTGCCCTGCCATCACGGATGACCTTCCTGATGCTTCTGCTTATGGTCTGCTTGAAGGTCTCAGCACAAAACCCGGCCGGCTACTGCACAGTCCTGCAGCAAGCCTGCAACAACGACGGGATTCTGGTCACCCTGATTACCTCAGGGATGACCCCGCCCCTTGACTTCTATTATTCAAACGGCACCGTGCACACGAATATCAGTACGATGTCCGACACCCTTTCCGGAGCCTCTTTTTTCACTCATGTATACATCACCGATGCTAATCAGCATCATCTGATTCTCAACACGGGTTTTATCCAGCCATTTATCATCGATTACCCCCTGGTCAATCCTGCCATCTGTCCGGATACCATCGGAAGCGTTTTCATTACCATAAACTCGGGCTCAGCTCCGGATTCCGTTCACTGGTACGAAAGTATATTCCCGGGCCTGGGAGCATACGTCGGTGAAGGAAATCCCGTGAACCTGCCTCTGGGTCAGTATGCCTACGTGGTCACTGATTCAAACGGGTGTCAATTGTCGCCGGATTCGAATCTCATTAACATTTTGAGTTATTCCGGGATTCAGTTCACGATCACTCAGCAGAACGCCAACTGCACGGATGGTTTTGCTGAAGTGACCAATATCGCTGGAGGAGCGCCCCCATATACCTATCTATGGTCAAACGGTTCAACATCAGCCTCTATAAGCAACCTTCTTCAGGGATACTACGAAGTAACTGTAACAGATACGCTGGGATGCACAACAACGATGGGAACTGATATCCTCCAGGGAATCAGCATCCAGGTCAACACCAGCGCAGCCAGCGACAGTTGTTTGCTGAATTTGGGCAGTGCTGTTGCATTCGGATCGGGAGGCGTGCCGCCATACAGCTATGCATGGAGTAACGGCGCCAGCGGCCAAAGCATCAGCGGATTATCAGGCGGAACGAACCTGATCGTATGGGCCACCGATGCGAATGGCTGTTCAGGATGGGGGCAGGTCCATATCGGAACGCTTTCTCCGGTTCAGGTAACTTACAATTCCATCCCAAGTAACTGCCTGACACCAACCGGAAGTGCCAGTCTGAATATTTCCGGCGGCACATCACCCTACAGTGTTTCATGGAATACCTATCCTCCTGTAAGCGGTCCTGTGATCACCAATATGCCTCCGGGACAATATCCCTATTTGGTGACTGACGCAACAGGATGTAAACGCAGCGGTACTGTTTTAATTGACCCTCAGACTTCTCTGTACTGCAACATTTCAGGAACTGACCCTGTTTGCCCTGCCATTAACGGAAGTGCATTGGTAAGCGCATTTGGGAGCAATCCCCCCCTGTCGTACCAATGGAGCAACGGAAGCACCCAGAACAGCATTTCAAATCTGGGCCCGGGAACGTATTGCTGCACCATCACAGACCAGACAGGGTGTCAAAACATCAAATGTGTAACACTGAGCCAGTCCAGTCCAATTACCCTTGGATTTTCAACGAATCCGGCGAGTTGTCTGTTTTCGGCAGACGGAAGCATTCATGCCCTTGCCACCGGGGGAACGCCGCCTTATACCTATACCTGGGCGAACGGACAATCGGGAAGTACCTTAATCAACCTGACGCACGGCTATTACACGCTCACTGTTCATGATGCTGATGGATGTGTGAAAACAAACAGTTGTTATGTATCATACAATCCCAACAACGACAGTTGTTATTGCGTTATTCAGGGCATCGTCTACCATGATCTGAACAGTAATTGTGTTCAGGACACTGCCGAAGCAGGAATCCGGCATATTATGCTTCATTGTTCAGGTGCAGGATACACTTTTACTGACAGTACAGGTGTATATTCATTCCTCGTTCCATCAGGCACCTATACGCTTTCTGAAATCGTTCAAAACACCTATCCTCTTTCGCCCTGCCAAACCAATCCATTAACATTCACTGTTTCTGCCGGCCCATCCTGCATTATCCAACACGAATTTGCTAATGCTTTCAACCCTTTGCATGACATTGAAGTGATTTCAAGCGGTCTGGGTCATGCTGTGCCGGGATATGATTTTTCGATGGGCATGATCATCAGTAACCAGGGAACAATTACTGAAGCCAATATTCTGGCTTCCCTCAGACATGACGGTCAATTGTTCTTTTCCGGAACTGCTCCTGCCGTTTTCACTCCGGTGAATCCACTATCTGACCCCCACTGGTATCATTCATCTTCAGGCATTCTGCCCCTTGCACCGGGACAATCACAGATGATCACTCTCAATTACCATGTTCCGTCAAATATCCCCCTGGGGACTGCAGTTCAGTTTTTGGACACCACATCCTATGCTGCCCCCATCAGCAACTGGCTGTCGGATTACACCCCATGGAACAATATTTTTACAGGCGAAATACTGACAGTCGGATCCTTCGATCCGAACTTCAAAGAGGTTATTCCTGTTGGAAGCGGTGAAGAAGGTTACCTTACTGCCCATGATACAGTCCTGAACTATGTTATTCATTTTCAGAATACCGGAACTTACTTTGCCAGAAACATCACGATAACCGACACCATCAGCTCTCATCTTGATGTTTCCACTTTGCACCCTGGTTTCTCGACCCATAACTATATCGCTTCGGTCAGCGAAGACGGCGTACTGAAGTTCGATTTCAATGATATCAATCTGCCTTACCAAAGCCTGAGTGAGACTGAAAGTATGGGTCTCATATCTTACTCGGTAAAACTCAAACCGGGGCTGCTTCCGGGAACACAGATACTGAATACAGCCGGAATATACTTTGATTTCAATGAGGTCATCATTACAAATACCACCTTAAACACTATACAGGAAGCAAGTTACGGCAACACTGCAGCAACAGCAGACCCCGTCATATTTTACCCCAACCCATTTGCTTCATTTCTGTATGCTGATCTGAGCGGATTTGATCATACAGCAGAAATCACCATTTATGATCTCCCGGGACGGATACTCTTTCATAAGGTTCTAAGCGGAGGCGATGTCCACCAGCTGGAACTGAACGAATATGAGAATGGGGTATATTTTGTCATCTTGCGAAGCAAAGAAGGAAAGTCTTACTGCGGGAAGCTGATCAGGAACTTCTGATCAGTTTTATAAAAGACTTTGTCATACTCTTTCTCATACTGAATAAGTATTTTTCATCCAACGGACTGCTTAAGAGCACCTTATGGAATGAAAGCAGATCACCCGGAAATCGCCCGATCGGCTTTTCCTCCCGGTGAACACCCCGGATTATTCCGCCAGCCTGGTGGTCAAAACTTCAGCCGGATCCGACGGATGATGCCCCTGCCCTGTCGAACAGATTTGTTTTCCGTGGCACCTGCCCTGCACCTTTGCATCAAAGCTTAGGAAAATCAAATCATGGTCGAACCAAATACCGAATTCTTATGAAAAAAATCATCTTCATCTCCGTTGTGGCCGTTCTTTTCAGTACCACGGCCTTTGCCCAGCTGCCCATTGTGATCTCTGCAAGAATGTCTCACTACTTTGAAAAAGACCTGCCTGCAGGTGCTCCTCAGAATTCAGCCGGAGAGATCCGCATCACCCTTACACAAACCGACGGTTATCTGCATGTTCAATCCTCCGGCGATGAAAACATCAGCAGGGTCGAGATTTACAACACTTCAGGAAGCCTGGTACTGTCAGAAAATACTGAGGGTCCCCGTGCTGTGATCTCCGCCCACACCCTGGCAAAAGGCGCTTACATCATCAGGGTTTACCTCGGACAGGCCGTAGCAAGCGGTGTGATCTGTAAATCCTAGAAAACACTCCGGTCTTTACTGGCTGATTTTGGTACCGGAGTCTTCCCCCGGCAAAGGCCGTCTCATCGCAGACGGCTTTGCCTTTTTTTATACCTGTTATGAAAATCTCTTGTTTACAGTAAGGCCCGTGAGTATCACTCCCGGGATCAATCATGATGAGTGATCACAAATTTCCGGATGTACTTTCCTGATGCTGCATTCAGATGCAGAAAATATACGCCTTCGGGCAGAGCCGACAAATTAATGAAGGGCTGGAAAGCATCGGCCTCAAAAACCAGCTTTCCTATCCTGTTGTATACTTCTACCGAACACGTACCGCACTGGTCTTCTGCAATGATCAGGGTGAAACGACCATCATTGGGATTCGGGAAGATAATGAGACCGGCCTGCTCAGATCTGCAATCCTTCATAACAATCACATTCGATATAACAAAATGTCCGTCATAGTCCGTTTGTTTCAGACGGTAATAAACCTCCCCGGACAGGGATTCCCGGTCAATATATACATATTCCCTGATTGTTAATGAGTTTCCGGCTCCCGGAAGGATCGCAGCCACCGACCACTGCCGTGTATCGGAACTTCGCTCCAGACTGAAATACTGGTTGCCGGTTTCGCTGGCCGTGCTCCAGCTTAGCGTACGTATTCCGTTTTCGCATGTTCCCGTAAAACTGAGCAATTCAACAGGTAATGGCTCGCCTATATTGATATCGGTGGTGGCTGCGGAAGTACAGCCCTGCGCGTTGGTCACCGTAAAAGTATAGGTACCCGGTGCCAGTCCGGAGATGGTCAGTGTCGTCACCCCCGGAGCGCCCACGTATCCTCCGGGATTGACCACCCATCCGTCAGCAGGAAGTCCTGTCAGCACTACTGTTCCGGTGGTGACACCCCCGGAAGGTTGGGTCACGGAAAACACGATCGGTGCTGATGGGGTGGCTGGCTGGGGGTTGATGACCGCATTGGCTGAAACCGCAGAGATGCAACCCAGATCATTCGTCACTGTATAATTATAGGTTCCCGGTGGTAAGGGAGCAATCAGTGCTGAGTCTCCGGACCCGATGATCCCGCCCGGTTGTATGGTCCAGTTGCCCGGCTGTGGCAGGCCCGTCAGCAAAACGCTTCCTGTTCCCACATTGCAGTCCGGCTGGGTAACAGCAGTCAAAGGTGCCAGGGGTAATGGCGGAAGATGCACGATCACTGCAATCTGGGTCCGGGGTCCCTCGCACACCGGACTACCGCTGGCATTGGTTTGCGAAACATAATAGGCGGTTGTTCCCGGCGTATTGGTCAAAGGTGTCGGAGCTGTAGCTGAACCTGTACCTCCCGATGCAGTGGTATACCACAAATGATTGCTTCCGCTTGCTGTAAGCGGAACAGCCACATCATTCAGATTATAATAGATTGCTGTGGTCACCCCGGGTTGCAGGGTTGGACAGGATTCGGTACCGGATCCGCTTCCCGGCGGTCCTCCGCTCGCGTTGGGAACGTTGATGGTAACATCGGCAATGAAGCCCAGTGAGGTCGAAAAGATGCCGCAGGTCGTGCGGTAAGGGCACGCATTGGGATAAAGATCAGATTGTATCCAGAGGCGCATTTTGATACCGCTTGTGGCTACTCCCGTCGGAACCGTAATGCTCTGTGAGGTCCAGAGATCGTTGGTAGCTGTCCCTGCAGGATATCGTTCACCGGCATCCCTGAAATCGCCATTGGCATTCCAGTCAATCCACACAGCCCAGCGGAAATCCAGGCCGATCCAGTCGTCGAAAGAGAAGGAGAAAGGATAGGTTGAACCTTCATTGACGGTAAATGAGATCGTTCCTGTCAGGTCGTTGTAACCGTTACCGTTATTGGCGGCGTTGCAGGGCCAGCTTGAGGGCCAGGTGGTTCCGAAAGTAGCTCCGCCAAGCACCGTCATTCCCTGACAGCATGCGGTGATACAGCCGGTAAAAGCACAGGCCGCGGCTACCGGTGTTGCGATCGGACAGGTACCCCCTGAAGCAATGGGTCTGTTGCCCGCGGGGGCTGTTGGAGTCGGTGTATAATTGGCCGTTCCGCTGTAATCTGTCAGATTAAATGACGTGACCGTAGCATCCAGGACATTTCCATTGGTTGCTGAAGATTTTACATCATAAGCAATCCAGAAGTAGTTGTTCCCTGGCAGCAGTGCAAAGAGGTCAGTAGCGGTGAGTGATCCGGCAAAAGATGTAAAGGTGGTGCCATATTGTGTGGCATTGGAGAAAGTATTGGTGCTTCCGGTATAGTAGATCTTCGCATTGGTGAGATCATTCGTTGCATTGGTGGTTCCTGTGGTGGTAAAGGTTATGGAATTCAATAAGGCCGATTGCACATTATCGCCGGTGGTAACAATGGTCAGTTTAACAACATCCTGCGCCAGGGCGCCGGGGGAAACACTGGCTGTATTCTGGGTGGTGGTACTTGAAAGATAACGTCCGCCATGGGTGGCGCTGCTGATTGCCGGCGGGGAAGAAGTATTGTAACAAGGTGGTGGTGTGAGATACTCGTAAACGGTGAAGTAATAGGTCACCCCTCCTGTCAGTCCGCTGATGCTGACACTGACATTACCGGCATCATTGCCGTCGTACACCACAAAATTGCCGGTTCCGATCTGGGAGCCGCTGCCAAAAACAGGATTCGCGGTGTAGCTTGTATTATATGCCGGGGCTGCATTCACTGCGGATCCGGCCCTTCCCACTACAATGACCCGGTCGCCCCCTCCACGGGTAAAGTTCAGCACGAGGGAGGAATTATAAATACAGGCGATACTGAGATTGGTAGCATGCGCCGGAGCACCGCAGGCGGGAGTCACAAAACTGCCGGTTGTCAGTGTCGGCGTTTTATAACAGGGGCCGACAGCATCAAAGGTATAAATGCTGTAATAATAAGTGGTTCCCGGCAGCAGATTGGTCACGGTAACGGCACCGCCGAAACCTGAATACACGGCATAAGCTCCCGTTGTTCCGATCTGCGAACCGCTACCAAAGGCGGCATTGGCAACATAGGTCACGGTATTGGAAGGATCTGTGGCAATAGCGCTGCCCTGCTTCAGGAAAACAATATCCCCGCCGGTCCCGCTCCCTCCTGTCCAGCTGATATCGGCAGTGGTCATGGTAATTCCGCTCACCGATCCGGCACTGGCCTGGGTAGCGGGGTTGGTGCAGGCTGACAATACATTCAGATTAAAATCCTTGGACTCAGCCTGACCGGTAGTAAGACAGGGATTATTTGCATTGGTTAAATTGTACTGACATCTCACTCGCATACGATGAATACCAGGACTTGCGCCTGCAGGTATTGTTACCGAAACAGTAGCATTCAGGCCGCCTCCTGCGGCAAGG
>CALGYY010000108.1 GCA_937934705.1 uncultured Bacteroidota bacterium | reverse complement strand
GTGAACTGTCGGCCAGGGTCGTGCAATACCTTGCCATCAGGGCCGACAAGAGCCTTTTCAGGGTGGACGGGAAGAATCGCTACAATGAAAATGAGGCGGTACTGATAGATGCAGAGCTATACAACGAGAGTTATGAGCTGACCAACGAACCCGAGGTGAGGATGGTGATCACCGATCAGAACAAGCGTACTTTTTCATATGTCTTTAGCAGGACCAGTGTGGCATATCGCTTAAATGCCGGTATTTTACCCGTGGGTGATTACAGTTACACCGCTCAGGTCCGCTCAGGCAACCGTATTCTGAAGGAAAGCGGAGAATTCAGTGTGGAACCTTTGGTGGCGGAGTACATACGTCTGAGGGCTGACCACCGTTTGTTGAACAGCTTATCGGCAGGGCATGACGGAGCCATGGTGTATCCTGCCGGTATGAGCAGAATTCCGGATATGATCAGGAGCAGGGATGATATTAAAACCATCGCATACAGTCAGAAAAAATTCAGCGATATGGTGAACCTTCCGTGGGTCATGCTGCTGATCTTTGCTTTGCTCGCTGCTGAATGGTTTCTGAGAAAAAGGGGAGGGGCGTACTGATGATCAGCGAAGACCTTAACTTTGTAGCCCGATGAAACTTTCAGTCGTCATTGTCAATTACAACGTACGACACTTCCTCGATCAGTGTCTGCAATCGGTTTTCGTAGCCGGACAGGATCTGGAGATGGAAGTCTTTGTGGTGGACAATGATTCGGTTGACGGCTCTGTGGATATGGTCAGGGAAAAGTATCCGCAGGTGAAACTGATCGCGAACCGTGAGAACACAGGTTTTTCAAGAGCCAACAACCAGGCTATGCGCCAGGCGGGAGGAGAATACATTCTTTTGCTGAACCCTGACACCATCGTGGAAGCACAAACACTGCAGGCCTGCGTAAGCTTCATGGATCAGCATTCCGATGCAGGAGGTCTGGGTGTTAAAATGGTAGACGGTAAGGGCAAGTTCCTGCCTGAATCCAAACGCGGGCTGCCTACACCAGCCACGGCATTTTACAAGATTTTCGGACTTTCACGACTGTTCCCGCGCTCGCGGATTTTTGGACGCTATCACCTGGGTTATTTGAATCGTGAACAGGTTCATCAGGTAGATGTTCTAAGCGGCGCCTTTATGATGATGCGGAAACAGGTGCTTGACATCACCGGTTTTCTTGATGAAGACTTTTTTATGTATGGCGAGGATATTGACCTTTCATACCGCATTATCAAGGCCGGCTATAAAAACTATTATTTCCCGGAAGCACGGATCATCCATTACAAAGGTGAAAGTACACGTAAGGGAAGTATTAATTATGTCATCGTCTTTTATAATGCCATGCTCATATTTGCACGCAAGCATTATTCAAAACGAAATGCGAGCCTCCTCTCGTTTCTGATCAAAATGGCCGTTTACCTGAGGGCAGGTGGCGCCATTCTGTCACGGGTATTCAGCCGTTCGTTATTGCCTGCGATCGATGTGATCCTGATCTTCGCTGGTATTTTCTTCATTAAGTCCTACTGGGAGACCGAAGTGATTTTCAGGGATGGAGGACATTATCCGATGACCTTCATCACCATCGCTGTTCCTGTTTATATTTTCATCTGGTTGTTCTCCGTTTTTGTCAGCGGGGGTTACGACCGGCCTGTGAGGCTGACACGGATTATCCGCGGTTTGTTTTGGGGCACGGTCATCATTCTTACCGTTTATGCCCTCCTGAGTGAAAGCATGCGTTTCAGCCGCGCACTCATCATCCTCGGGGCCGTATGGGCCATGGTTTCCATGCTGGGCACCCGCAGTCTGCTGCACCTGTTGCGCATACGGGCATACAGGCTTGATACACGCATGAACAAACGCTTCGTGGTCATCGGGGAACCTGATGAAAGTGAAAGGGTCGCTGAGATCCTGAGAAAAACACATACAGATGCCGGATACATCGGCCTGGTTGGATCAGACAGCGGGAAGCCTGATCATATGGCCTATATCGGAACTGTGGACCAGTTAAAGGATATCATCCGGATCTATAAAATTGATGAAGTGGTCTTCTGCTCGAAAAACATGAGCGCCGACCGTATCATTGATGTTATGAGCAATCTTCAGTACCTGAATATCGACTTCAGGATCGCTCCACCAGAAAGTCTGTCTATAATAGGGAGCAAATCCATCAATACAGCCGGGGATATTTATATGTTGAATGTTAACAGCATAATAAGACCGGGAAACCGAAGAAGCAAATATCTGCTGGACCTGACCCTGTGTGTCCTCCTTTTGGCCCTGCTGCCCTTGTCCATCCTTCTGATCAGGCGGCCCATTTATCTGCTCCGCAATATTTTTCAGGTCATGTTCGGTTTTAAATCATGGGTCGGTTACCATCCCTCCGCACAGGCCCTGCAGCATCTGCCCGTAATCCGCAAAGGCGTGCTGAATCCATCGGATACTGTGAAGATCAGTCCCGATACCCCCGGCATCCTCGGTCAGCTCAACCTGCTATACGCCAAGGATTACCGCATCGAAACCGATTTACTCATAGATCGGAAGAGCGTCGTGTAGGGAAAGAGTGTAGATCTCGGTGGTC
>CALGYY010000107.1 GCA_937934705.1 uncultured Bacteroidota bacterium | reverse complement strand
AAAATAAGGACTGTTATTGCGCGAATCATGGGCAATCGACATACGGATCTCCGGCAGGTCCGGGTAGCGCTTCTTCAGAAAATTGGCGAGCCCCTGCGTGGCCATGGCTACGGTGACCTTGTTCATGCGGTTGGTCCCGACACCCATGATGCCCCTGAGGCCGCCGGTTCCGAATTCAAGGTCGCGGTAAAATGCATCCGTCAGCTCCTTCTGGTCTTCCTCCATTAAGCGTCTGACCTCATCCCTGATCTCCTGATCCAGATTACTGTTGAGCCATTTCATAGCCCTTTGCATCACCTTCTGATCCGTTTCCATCCTTGTATAATTTTCTGCAAAAATACTTGGATTTGGCAAAGCCTGACAAGAGAATCAGAAATTCAGTCAGTCGGTAAGCATAAAAAAAGGGGGTCCGCGGACCCCCTTTTGAATGATTAACACCTTTATTCAGACTTCGGTGCTGCTGTTGTCGGTTTCTTCTCCTGCGAGGGTTTGGGCTTGTTCATCTGATCTTCTTTAAGCTGGTCTTCCATGGTTTTCACCGCAGATGCGGGTATGCTTTTACCTTGCTGGTCAATGTAATGGCCATCTGCCGTTTTAAACACGACCTCGCCCGTATTGACATTGATATGTTTGCTGACCACTCCTGCAGCATCGGTCTTTCCCTTCTCATCAGAACCGGCAGGCAGGGCATCGTAACGGATTGATTTACCATCCCACCAAACGGGAGATGCATCCCTGTCCATATTGGATTCATTAAACATCATCTCCTTCATCTCAGAATCAAAGTTCACATCCTGTAATGCCTCCGGAACATTTGCCGTGTGGGCATCCAGCCTGGTCCCGATCACAATAAAGGAAAAAGGTGCATCTGAACTGCCGCCTGCAAGTTCTTCCACTTCGAAGCCATTCGCATCCACCTTGCTGATGAAGATTCCCATACACTGCCCCATCGGGGAAACCGTAACCACAGGAACCTGTCCTCCGCAGAGAGCCACGAAATCACGATCAAATTCAACCCTGGCCCTGCCACCGACCAAAGCCGCTTTTCCGTCATCGTAAACCTTTACTTCAGTAGAGGTGAGTGCATAAGCCGCTATACGCTCATCCCCGGTTCGTACAAGCTCAGCCTGGTGACCACTTGTGTAGACATCCCCGGCATGATAGGCTGCGTAGAGTTCTCCACTGGAGGTGAAACCAAAAACATCACCCCGCGACCAGGAACCCATCAGTGTTCCGTAAGATCCGGAACCTACTCCCGCCGATACGCCCTCAGGCATAAAGCCAGCACCGGTTGTGCTTGATGTGAAATACCCGCCGTAGTGAACCGCGGCTGAATTCCGGTATCCCAGACTGCCCCAGGCTGTGGGAGGATTACCCGTAGAAGAGCCTCCGATTATGCCTCCTGTGCGGTTGTAACCATCATTATAACGGTATCCGGCAACACCAAAAACATAATCATATCCCCATAGGGTGTAACCCACTGCTCCGGCTTTGGAGGCGCCGCTTCCATAACCCGTTGCAATTGTAGAAGGCGATATGTATCCATATGTTCCATATGTATTACCGCTTCCGGTTGAATAGCCGTACACTCCATAGTTGGTTCCCGTCCCGCCATTCACTGTACCCCGGGCACCATAATAGGTACTTCCCCCGGTGGGGTTAACGACACCGTTCACCCCGTAGTAACCGCCTTCAAACTGCCCGCCAATTCCCCAAAAATCCTGAGGACGGCTGTAGCCGTATACGCCATAGGCATCCGAAGTTGTGGTGTAGGTATTGGTGAATTTTCCGATGGCCTGGGGACTGGCCACAGCTCCTGAAACATTCAGGGTATTCCGTGTCGGCTCATTGGACGTAATATCCACCTCTCCGTCGAACCATCCGGCATACCATAAAGCATTCTTGTAAAATGACAGTGCGCCGAAATAGGTCTGGGCTTCATTACAACCCAAAACTCCGGCTGTATTCTCATTCCCTGTGGTATAAATCAGACCCAGCAAACCGGCTTTATACTGGCCGGCAGTCTCCAGGATACCCATGATCCCTCCGCCACCTGCCGTTGCGTATTGCCATCCTGTACCGTCGGTGGTGCTCCCGTATAGTGAAGAGGCATCCAGTCCCCACTTTGTATTGGTATTATAGGGGTAAATCGACACTGCACAAGGCTGCCAGGAGTAGGTTCCCAGCAAGCAGACAGTATTTGCATCGGGCTGCATCAGTCGTGAATTCCCCAATGTAGTTCCGTTGGGAGTCCAGAGAGGAATGTAATTCAGCGTCCCTGAACCTGTTATTCCTGCCGAAGGTGAGGACCAGTAAGCCGCACCGGCTCCGTTGGAAGTGAGCACCTGACCTGCAGTGCCGAAACTGCCGTTGGCCTGTAATGCCCCGTTCATGGACACATTTCCGCTGAAATACCCGGCCCAGTTCCCGGCCATGGTGGTGGCCTCGCTGAAGGTGGGATCAAATCCGCTGACCACGCCAAGAACACCGGCATTGTTGCCCGCGAGTGTTGAAACATAACCTTTCACACCCACATTAACACCTCCGTTGCTGGCATATCCCTGAATACCAAAATTTCTTCCGTCACCTGCCGTCACAGAGATGACCTGCCCGTGTACACCAGCCGCCTGTCCGATAGCCGTGGCCCTGGAAACCGTTGAAAACATACCATAATCAAAAGTGGGCCATGCGGAATTGCTGGTGAGGCCTACATGGACGCCCTTGCCGCCTCCGGCTGCCGTTGTGTACACCAGCTCCATTTTATTGGTAGCTGCCGGTGCCGCTGTCCCGATACCCACATTGCCACTGATAATGACACCTCCCGAAGAGGCCGTATTTACCCCGGCATATGAACCGATCGCCACACCCAGACCGTTGGCATTGGAAACATCCAGAGAGTTCCGCGGCGTGCTGGTGCCAATCCCGACTTTTCGGGTGACTGTGCCTGTTTCCACATCATTGACATAAAGGGTTGTCCCCACTGCAAGGTTTGAATTCCTGGTAGCGAAAGGACCGTCACCATTGATGGTCATTGCATTGGTGAAATAGGTAATTCCGGCGCTCATGTATGAACTGCCGAAAGCATCATTCACAAAGGTGATATTCCCCTGGGCATTGCCCATCACATCATTGTTAAACAACAGCCTTCCCCCTGCCGTAGGTCCGTCATGTCCGTCGGACTGCAGCAGCAATTCCGATAAAGCGCCCGTCTGGTAAATATGTAGTTTGCTTGTAGCGTTGGGCGTCACTGTCCCGATACCAACATTGTACGGCGCTGATGATGTTTCAAATATCGGTGCCTGGGTACAGGTCGCTGCGGTGCCGTTTGACTTCATCACATAGTTCACACTGGCGCAGCCCACCGGACCGGTCGGGCCGGTGACTCCCGTGGTTCCTGTAAGACCTGTCTGTCCGGTCGGACCTGTAACGCCCGTTGTTCCGGCTAATCCGGTCTGCCCGGTCGGACCTGTAGGTCCCATGGCTCCGGGAAGTCCGGGATCGCCAGTCGGACCGGTAACACCTGCAACACCAGGAAGTCCGGGATCGCCAGTCGGACCGGTAACACCTGCAACACCGGGAAGTCCGGGATCACCTGTAGGACCGGTAGCACCAACTGCTCCGGGAAGTC
>CALGYY010000106.1 GCA_937934705.1 uncultured Bacteroidota bacterium | reverse complement strand
ACCGAGATCTACACTCTTTCCCTACACGACGCTCTTCCGATCTTAAAAAAAAGAGGCTGTCGTTTTTGCGACAGCCTCTGTATAAATTCTGAACGGACTATTCGTCATCTTTGGCTTCTTCTTCGTAGGCCTTAAGCAGCTGGGTCTGGATTTCACCCGGCACCGGAGCATACTCTGAAAACCTCAGGGAGTAGGTGGCGCGTCCGCTGGTGATCGAACTAAGAGCTGTACTGTAGCGGTTCATTTCCGCCAGGGGAACCTTGGCAAGGATCTTCTGGTATGCCCCTTCGCTTTGCATCCCCATGATAATGGCGCGGCGGCCCTGAAGATCGGTCATCACATCACCCATTTTGGATTCGGGAACGAATACTTCAACTTCGTAAATAGGCTCGAGGATCTTGGGACCGGCATTTTTGAATGCTTCTTTGAAGGCGTTACGCCCTGCGAGTTTAAAGGAGATTTCGTTGGAATCTACCGGGTGCATTTTCCCATCGTAAATGCTGACAACGATATCACGTGCGTAGGATCCGGTAAGCGGACCTTCTTCCATCTTTTCCATGATCCCTTTCAGGATAGCGGGCATAAAACGGGCGTCAATCGTACCACCAACGATACATGACTGGAAAACGAGCTTTCCGCCCCAGTCCATTTCATATTCGTCCTTTCCACGTACCGGAAACTCCGTTTGCCCTTTCATGCCTTCAGAGTAAGGCTCGATCATCATATGAACCTCGCCGAACTGCCCGGCACCACCAGACTGTTTCTTGTGGCGATACATGGCTTTAGCAGGTTTGGTGATGGTTTCACGGTAAGGGATACGCGGCGGATAAAATTCGATATCAATTTTATTGAGTTTTTCGATCTGCCACTTGGCAATGTTCAGGTGCTGCTCACCCTGACCGGCAAAGATCAGCTGGCGCAATTCCTTGCTGTGATTGGCAAGCAGTGTCGGATCAACTTTGTGCATGTCAGATAAAATGCTGCCCAGTTTCTCGTCATCAGCCGTGTTAACAGCCTTAACGGCAACCCTGAACTTGGGCTCCGGGAATTCAATGGGAAGGTATGCATCATCACCTGATTTTGCCCCGGCTAGCGTATCTCCCGTTGCAACACTCTTCAGCTTGATGGTCCCTGCAATATCACCAGCCACCACCTTGGCAATCTTTTCCCTGTTTTTACCCGCAACGATCAGCAATTGCGATAAGCGCTCCTTGGATGAATTGCGGATGTTAACCAGGTCCATGGCTTCATTTACCTCACCGCTCATCACCTTAAAGAAACTCAACTCCCCGATGTGCTGCTCGATGGATGTTTTGAAAACAAAAAGTGAAGGATTACCCGTGCTTTCGCATTTCACTTCCTTACCGCCACTGGTTTTTGCTGCTGGCATCTCATCAGGAGCAGGGGCCGATGCACAAATGTACTCCAGCAAACGTGCAACGCCCATATTGTGCTTTGAAGAAGTGCAGAAAACCGGGAAAATGCTCCTGCTGATAAGACTAAGTTTCAACCCACGCTGCAATTCCTCTTCCGTGAGGGTACCCTTTTCAAAGAAGATCTCCATGAGGGATTCATCCCCTTCGGCGGCTGCTTCGATCAGCTGGGCATGCAGCTCTTCAGCTTTGGCCTGCTCTGCAGCAGGAATATCCAAAATTTCAGCCTTGCCGTCCTTGGCAAAGCGGATCATTTTCATTTTCAGAAGGTCAATCACACTGTCGAAACCGATCCCCGGGTTCACAGGGTACTGTGCCACTGTTACCTTGGGCCCGAAATAACTCTTCATCTGACGGATGGCTTCATCGAAATTGGCTTTTTCATGCTCCACCTGGTTCATAACAAAAACCAGGGGGACGTGACTTTTCGTGGTATATCTCCAGGTAATCTCCGTACCTACCTCAACACCATTCTGTGCGTTAATCACCATCAGAGCCGTATCAGCCACGCGGAGAGAAGAAACCACCTCGCCGATGAAATCATCAAAACCCGGAGTGTCGATGATGTTCACCTTTTTACCGCCGAACTCTGAGTACATCACTGTAGAAAATACCGAGTTCTGACGCTCAAGCTCAATTTCCCTGTAATCTGAAACGGTATTTTTATCGTCAATGGACCCGCGACGATTGATCACGCCACCTTCCAGCAACATACATTCTGCAAGGGTGGTTTTTCCTGCCTTAGCACCACCGATCAATGCAATATTCCTGATTTCGTTTGTCTGATATACCTTCATTTTCAATTAGTTATTAATATAAAAACGCCTGATTTACCTTTAAGGGCTGCAAAGTTATCAAATTTTCGTTACCATGCCTCAGTCAGGCACTTAAAATATTTTAACGCTCAGTTATGATAAAACAGGCAACCTTTTTTAAGTTATCACCGTATAAGTTCTTAGAAATCAATAATTCGTTAATGTTTGTTTAAAAAATTGCATCGCAGAAGCCTGAGAATTATCTTTGAAAAGCTGATTCAGTACTGCACCAAAACTAAGAATACTCAACAAATCAGAAGATTGACCAAAACATCGTTGTGAATGTGCTGCGCGGCACATCAACACGCCAATACATATCAGCTATGAAAGCAAAGAAATCAAAACCGGTTTTGATTTTCATCGTCCTGTTGACCCTGTCATTTCAGTTAGCAGCACAAAACACGGAATTTATCCGGTCAAACTTTCCCGGTAAGGCAGGAGATTTCAGAAAAGCCCGGAAGAACCTGAAAGCCGGTGATGATCTGTACCGTGAAAACCTTAAAGGGAGTTATGCCGAGGCCCTGGATTATTATCTGAAGGCCAATAATTTCAATCCGAAATCGGCCAGCCTGAATTTCCGCATCGGTGTGTGCTTCCTGAAGTCATATTACCGCAACCTCTCGCTGACCTATCTCGAAAACGCAGCTGCGCTGGATCCCGGTGTGTCAAAACAACTGAACCTCTTCCTGGGTGAGGCCTACCAGTATCAGGGAAATTTCAGAGAGGCCTTGTCCTGCTACCAGAAATACAGATCCGTACTGGATGCCAGGGCGGGTCAGGAAGAAGTGGCCATGGTAGAGAAAAGGATAAAAGAATGCGAATCCGGATTGGCACTCGCTTCAAATCCCAATGTAGTGAAGTTCGACCGCTTTACAGATAAAGTGAATTCCAGCTGGGATGAATACTGTCCGGTGATCAACAGTGACGACAATTTCATGGCCTTCACTTCACGCCGCAACACCACCACCGGAGGCCGGGTGAATCCTTTGGATTACCTTTATTTTGAGGATATCTTTTTCACCTTCAGGGATGATCACAAGGCATGGGATACCCCCCTGAATGCTGGCAAACCCCTGAACGGTAAAGCCAACGATGCCACAGTGGATCTGAGCCCCGACGGGGAAATGATCACCATTTATAAAAATATCGGCAGCAAAAATTTCCTCTGCGAAAGCCGCAAAGCCAACGGAAACTGGCAAAAACCGGTGAAGTTCAACAAGGAGGTGAATAACAACCGCTTCCATGAACCTTCAGCAACCTACTCTTCCGACAGAAAAACCCTCGTTTTTGTCAGCGATATGAAAAGCGGCTACGGGGGATCCGACCTGTATTTCAGCCGGCAGAGGGCGGACGGATCATGGGGAGAACCTGTTAATCTGGGTCCTGTACTCAATAGCCCATTTGACGAGGAATCGCCCTTTCTTTTCAACGATTCTACGCTGTATTACAGCTCAAAGGGCTTCAATTCGGTGGGCGGTTATGATGTATTTATGTCGAAGCTGAAAACCGACGGCACCTGGTCAGAACCTGTCAACCTGGGGTTTCCGCTGAATTCACCGGCAGATGACCTCTACCTGGTGATTGCGCAGAATGGTGAGGCCTATTTGTCGTCGGACCGTATGGATGGTTATGGCGGATTCGACATCTACCATGTGAGTTTTAACTTCAAAATGGAAGAACTCATGGCTGCTGTTCCCCCTGTTTTCATTCACGGAACCATTATCGATGAAATGTCGGCCAACGGGGTAGTGGCAAAGATCAACATTCACGGTTCCGACGGGGAGAACCTGGTGCCTTTCGGGACTTCAGACAACGAAGGGAAATTCCTGGCCAGCCTCCCTTCAATGCGATCCTACCAGATGATCATTCAGCCTGAGCTTTGTGATTCAGTGGATGTAAAAGTGTACCGGCAGTTCGGAACCGTTTATCATCCTGATTATGCGCCCGGGAGTCACGACAGCCTGGTACGAACCACCCTTCACGCCAAGATTATGGATCCGGTCAGCGCAAGGGCTTACCAGTTTCCTGTGGAGATTATCGACCTGCAAAACCAATTGGTTGTGGCCCGTATCATTCCTGATACCAACGGGAACTTCAGTGTGGAGCTGCCATCGGCTTCCAGTTACATGATGAATGTACTCACCGGTGGATGTCAACAAACCGCAGTGGTAGCTAACCCTGTGGCCAACTTTACCAGCAGCGTCGTGCTGGGAATGATGGTCAATATCGAGAATGTGTATTTCGATTTCGACCGGGCCTACATACGACCCGATGCCGTGGATATTCTGAACCGGCACGCCAGGCTCTTTGCTGAACATCCCAACTGGAAGGTCCTCGTGGCCGGACATACCGACAATATGGGATCAGAGGTTTACAATATGTACCTTTCAAAGAAGCGGGCCCAGGCCGTGGTCAACTATCTGACAGACCGTGGCGTTAAAAGGAATCAGCTGAAGATGGAATGGCACGGATACAGTCGTCCCGTTACCCCGAATACGTCCCAGGAAAGCCGCCAGTTGAACCGCCGCTGCGAGCTCAGCATCGTCAGGGATTAAGCATGGACAGGCAATTTTAAAGGAATTTTTATCAGCCATGCTGGTGTTTTAAAAAAAAATCTATCTTTGCACCCTGTTTTCAGATTCCTCCTTAGCTCAGTTGGTTAGAGCATCTGACTGTTAATCAGAGGGTCGCTGG
>CALGYY010000105.1 GCA_937934705.1 uncultured Bacteroidota bacterium | reverse complement strand
CCTTCAGGCTTGCATAGGATCCGCTGAGGGTTCCGGGTGTCGCGGTAAGACTGATCTGTGCATGGGATGTAATAACAAACCACAGAAAAGCCATGAGGGTGAAATGTGCTTTCATGATCGTCAGATTTGAGGTGTTTGA
The DNA here is from genome assembly GCA_937934705.1 of uncultured Bacteroidota bacterium. Classification (GTDB taxonomy): domain Bacteria; phylum Bacteroidota; class Bacteroidia; order Bacteroidales; family CAIWKO01; genus CALGYY01. The sequence continues at coordinate 12,665 of CALGYY010000105.1, read as the reverse complement.
AGTGATAAAAATACACCTGCAAATTCTCCGGTTTCAAGGGAGTAAAAACACAATTCCGCGGGCGCATATGCCCGGGGATTATCACCCGGAAAATACAGGTCATTTGACCTGCCCCCTAAAGGAGGAGTGTGTTGCCGTGGTTTAAGGAATCAGACTTTTCCTGAAGGGATTTCGTTGACCAGTAACCAGTATAGCCCGACATTGCCCATGGAGACCAGAAAGTCATCAAAGTTCACCGGTTTAACGACGTATGAATTGACACCCAGGTCATATGCCGTCTTAATGTCGGGGTCTTCTCTTGATGAAGTCACCACCACCACGGGGAGCGTTTTGGTTCGCTCATCTTCCTTGATCTTTTTCAGCACCTCAAGTCCGCTTACTTTGGGCAGCTTCAGATCCAGAAAAATCACCCGCAGGGGTTTCAGATGATCTGTGCCTGTGTATTTCCCTGTGCCGAAAAGATAGTCTATGGCTTCTGCACCATCTTCAATGATTGTGAAACTGTTCGCCAGGTTTTTCTTCTTCAGTGCGCGGATGAAGAGCTCTGCGTCATCCGGATTGTCTTCAATGATCAGAATTTCCACTGCTTCGTAATTCATCATGATGAGTTTAGGGTTTAGTGTATTTTGTGTGGTAAAGAAAAGAAAAATTCTGCTCCCTTCCCCGGATTTCCTTTTGCCCAGGCTTTTCCTCCATGCCGCTGGGCGATCCTCTGCACAATGGCCAGACCTACTCCGGTTCCTTCAAAATCTGCCCGGGAATGCAGTCGCTGAAAAACACCAAAGAGCTTATCATAATACTGCATGTCGAATCCAACGCCATTATCCCGGACGCAATATACACAATAATCCTCTTCCCTGGTGCAGGAAATGTGAACCTCCGGTTTTTTTCTGTGATTGCTGAACTTGATGGCATTTGAAATCAGGTTCAGCCAGATGTGCCGGATCATGGCAGGATCACAAGGAGGCGCACACAGCTTATCAGCATGAAAAGAGATCCTGTTTCGCGATTCAGGACTGGTGAGATCATGATAAACTTCAATCACCATTTGTTGCATGTCGACATCACTGATATGAAAATCAATACGGCTCAGTCGCGAAAACTGCAGCAGATCATCGATCAGTTGACCCATGTTCTGTGTATTTCTGCGGATATTTCCGCAGATTCTCTTTCCCTCTTCGTCCAGCAAAGCCGTATGGTCTTCCGAAAGAATTCGGGTAAAGCCATCAATGGCCCGAAGGGGCGCCCTGAGGTCATGTGAGACCGTATATGAGAATGATTCCAGTTCCCGGTTGGAGAATTCCAGCAGTTGTCTTTCTCTCTCCAGGGCTGCAGTCATCTCATTCAGATCCTCTACCATATAGAGCATCGCTTTCTGACTCTCGTGAAGTTTTGTGATCTTTTCGGTCAGCTCATGGGTGCGTTCTTCAACGATCTTTTCAAGGTTTCCTTTCAGGGTGATCAGCTCTAGCTGGTATTGTTTGATTTCGGTGATATCGGTCGACATACCGCACACCCCGCTGATGCCTCCCTCCGGATTTCTTACAGGAAATTTGATGGAGATGAAATAATGCATTTTTCCGTCGCGTGGCAATAACTCCTCCTGTCTGATAGTCTTCTCTTCATTGATTACGTCCAGATCATTTGTTCTGAATTGTCTGGCAATATCCTCATGGAATAATTCCATGTCAGAACGGCCGATCACCTTCTGCCTGGGCAAGCCCGTCACTTCTTCCCACTTCTGGTTCACCATCTCATAATGTCCTGTGCAGCTTTTTACATAGATCACTGCCCCGCTGTTCTCGATCATCTCGCTCAGGAATTCCCGGCTTTGATTCAGTCGTTCTTCTGCCTTCCGGCGATCAGAAATATCGATCACCGTCGTGATCTGCGCGGGTGAGCCACTGATCTCTGCAAATACTACCGAGAGCAGCCCGGGAATCAGTCTGCCCGATTTGCTCCGGAAAACACTTTCAAAGCCCTCTACAGATCCTTTTTTTTTCAGGATGCCGATCAGCCTGTCCCTGTCGCCCGGCTCAGCAAATACACCGAGTTCAACCGTAGTTTTGCCAATTACTTCTTCTCTTAGGTAATCCATTTCATCCAGAAACTTGTCATTCACATCCAGGAATCTTCCTTCAAAAGGAGTCGTAATACTGATTGAAATGGGACTTTTCCGGAATAAGGTCATATACAGGTTCTCTCTTTCCCTGGTGGCAGTAAGTGTCCTTTTGCCGTGCAGTATAACAGCCGCGTACTTAACAATGTTCTCAATACTTTCCTTGTGAACCCCTGCCTGATGATTACTGATAATGGTCAGTCCTCCGTAATGGATACCGTCAAGTGTAAACCCCATGGCATAAACCTCATGATAACCAATCAGCGATTCAATCATCCTGCTGACGGTCCGGGGTATTTTTCGCATTGTAATGGAATACAGTCCGTCTTCAATTCTTTCGAGACGGCCTGAATTGTAAATCCGGGTTTTCTCAGGGGTCATGTCACTGATCCTGTATTCAGTGGCTGCCGGATCAAAACCGCACAATTCTATGATCCTGCTGAAATGTACATTCAGACCGGCGATAGAAGAGAATCTGAAAGCGTTACCTTCCGCATTAATCTTCGACGTCATAACGATACCCTCTCCGATCAGGTCTTTTATTGCTTCCGGAACCAGCCTGAGAACATCATCAACGCTCGCCGCACTTAAGAGGTCCGATTGCAAACGCGTCATGAAGTTCTGTTTATAATCACCACCGGTCTGCAGATCAGAAAAGTCTTTTTCGGATCGCGCTGCGCGTCCGGCCGTTTTTCTCCGTTTTGATTCTGAGCGAATGAGCATCAATACCAAAAGAAGCAATAATGCCGTAAGAGTAATGATGAGTATGTTATGAATCATGAGGTAATTATTAAACAGGTATCATGATGGCTGTCACTTTTGCTTCAACTGATCTTTCAGCAGCTTTATTTCGTCCCTGAGCTCTTTCATTCTCAACTCTCTGTTGATGGTGGCTTCACGGAAGCGTTCCAGTTCGGTAATTCTCTCATTGAGCTCGGCTGTTTTCTCCCTGACCTTCACTTCAAGTTTACTCGTAAGCTCCCTGAGCTGATTTTCTGATTTCTTTCGTTCCGTAATGTCCCGTAAAATCACAAGTATAGCTGTTTCACCCTTATAAGGAAACAGTGTAGCAGTGACTTCAACGTCGACGATCTCCCCGTTTAATCTGAGTATTTTTTCTTCCAGTAAAGGAGAAGAAATTCCCTCCTCTGACATTCGTATGATTCTTTCCCTGATTGCATCATGATAATCGGGATGAAATAAGTCAAAGGGCTTCTTACCGATGATGTCCTCAGCTACCCTGGCTCCAAACAGTTTAACGGCGAAAGGATTCAGATAAATAACAGTGTTTTTAAAATTTATAAATACAGCATCAGGTGAAATCTCAATCAGGGTCTTATACTTTTCCTCACTCTCTCTGAGTTCCTGCATCATTGCCCTGGATTCCGTAATGTCATGCGCTACCCCAAAGATGATTTCCTCATCAGGATAGTTATATGAATTCCATAACAACCACTTATAACTTCCGTCCTTGCAGCGATATCGATTCTCAAAGCGGTTGATCTCCTTGCCCTGACTCATAAATTCACCCGCACTCAGCGCATGATCCCGGTCATCCGGATGAATGAATTCAATAAACGGCCTCTCCATTAATTCCTCCCTGCTCCATCCAAGAGTACGCGTCCATGCAGGATTCAGTGTTTTGATGTATCCATCAAAACCTGCAATGCACATCATTTCAAGACTATGATTGAAGATCCGGTCGGCGGCTCTCATTCTTTCCCCTATCCGGATCTCTTCACTCACATCATGTACCAGAGAAAGCACTGAAAGTAATTCTCCCTTGCTGTTGACCATCGCCGAATTAAACCATCGGCAATGTTTTATTTCTCCATCTTTGGTGTAGTTACGGTTATTCGAAATATTCTTTACCTCACGTCCGGAAAGGAGCTCATCAATCAGTTCTGCGGTCAAAGGAACATCATCCTCATGCACGATGTTGAAATCACCAGGTTTTTTGCCAAGCACTTCAGTTTCCGTCCATCCAAATATGTTCTCAGCCTCTTGTGACCACTTCCGGATACGGAATTCGTGGTCCCATTCAATAACAGCGAGGGGTGAGTTCTCCACATGGAACTTAAGCTGTTTGTCCAGCATACTGAGCTCTTCCTCGGCAGACTTGACCCTTGTGACGTCCTGAAATGAGCCATAAACTTTGACAATTTTGCCTTGCTCATTTGTCTCAGGCTTGCCGATGGTTCTGACCCAGCGTTTCTGACCCCGGGCTGTGATGATCTGCATGACCTCATCATAAGGGATGCCTTCCGAGGCGCATTTCGTGAAAATATCCGTAATACTTTCCCTGTATTCGGGTGCGTAATAGTTGATGCCTTGTTCCACCAGCGGTGAGAAGCCGGGTTCTTCTTCATGTATGCGGGCCACCTCATCTGACCATGTGCAGATATTGGTTCTCAGGTCAACACTCCATCCCCCGAACAAGGCTGTTTCTCCGGCAATCTTCAGCAGGTCATACTGTTTCCTCTGCTGGTCAAGTGCCCTGTACAGATCCGTCAGATCCTTATTCACGATGATGGCTCCCAGCAGATTCCCGTCCTCATCTTCGAGAGGTGTGGTGAAATTGGTGATGATCTTGATTTTTTCGTCAAATGATCTTATTTCGAGGACTTCCTCAATCGTGCTTCTGTCCCTTAAAGTATGAAGTACTGCCCAGTCATCCGCTTCTACTGTGATTTTGTCCGGCAAACGCATGGCCCTGAATTCTTCAAAACGGTCAAACGGGAAAGTCAGATCCTTTCCCCAGATTTTTAAACCCTCAGCATTTCCCCTGATCACTCTTCCGGCAGGATCTGTCAACCAGACAGCCACCGGAAGAACATCAAAGATACGGTTCAGCAGGTGATCCTGTTTACTGGACTCATTCTCCATCCTGAAACGATCAGTTATGTCATGCATACTCACGAATACCTCAAAGGCTTCTTGCTCATCCTGCCTGAAACGCGGTATAGCATTAACAATCAACCAGTTAATGTCTCTCGTAAGGGGATTGAAAAGGCCGAGAAAAAAATCGTGCACTGGCTTACCCGTTTTAAGTGCAACCATACTGGGATGTTCAGCAGGCGGAATTTCTGACATCTGCTCGTCTACCACCTTCCAGCCCGGATCGAAAGAAGTTCTGCCCAGACACTGCTCACGGCTAAGTCCCATCATGCGAAGTGCCGCCTGATTGATCTCCGTGATCCTTCCATCTGCATTCTGAAAGAAGACACCCTGGGAAAGATGTTCGAACAGTTCGGTAAACTTTGAATCGTTTTCCCTCCCTGCTTTTTTTTCATCCGTAGTAATTTGTTCTCCCTTTTCCTTTTTTGTCGTTTTCTTCATGGTTTCAGATTGAGGTTTGAACCCTTAAGCACTTAATCTTCAACCAAAGTAAGAAAAATTTAGCGATGGAAACGGAGTCTATCAATTTTTAACAATTTACTTCAGAAGGCTGACCTGACCTGTATGCTCACTTGCAGGGCCGTCCCGGAGGCTCATCTGTATGATCCAGGTGTAAACGCCATCCTGAGCAATACCCCCGCTTTTTCCGGATTTCCCGTCCCAACTGCCGTAAAGATCGTCGGTCGTATAAACCAGCTCTCCCCAGCGGTTATAAACTGCGAAATGATAGTCAGAAACCAGGCCTTCGTTGCGCCACGACGGACCAAATACTTCATTAAGGCCATCGCCGTTCGGTGAAAATGCATTGGCAATGAAAAACAGTTCCGGGAAATCCAGAGTGACCTGAAGGTCGGCTGTATCATAACAGGCAAATTGGTCTTCGGCAATCAGATGAATCGTGTACGTGCCGGTCTCCCGGTAGCGGTGACTGACCATGGGTTCTCCTGAAGCGCGTGAATCATCCCCGAAATCCCAGTGCCAGTTGACGGCACCCTCAGAGGCATCTGTGAAGATAAAATCGTCTTGTCCGGTAAACAGAAAGGTCTCGTTGACGGTGAAATCGGCCTTTGGACCCCGTATCGAATCAACCCTCACCTCAAGGTACTGCTCGCACTGACCATCACTCACGGTGACGCTGTAAATCCCTGCCTCGAGCTGATCTCTGAGTGATCCTGAAAAACCATCTTCCCAGACATAAGAATACGCTCCGAAAAACTCAATCATTCCGTCTGAGCGTTCACAATGCTCAGGCCCTGATCTGAAAACAGGCTGAGGCAGTGGTAGAGAACTGATGAGGATGGTGTCTGTAGCCTGACCACACTGATTCATAGCGCTTATGATCATGCTCTGTTCACCGGAAGCGCTTATGTTGCATGTAAGACCGGTATCGCCATTGCTCCACAAAAGATGATCATATGAGAGGGCCTGAGCCTGCAATAGAACAGTGGATCCGCTGCAGGCACTGATGTCTTCACCCGCGTCGACTGAAGGCATAGCAATAATACTCAGATACAGGCTGTCTGATGCAGTTCCGCACTGATGCACGTCGGTCACCGAGACCGTATACCAGCCGGCATAGGGCTGATTGACCATATTGTCCGCGTCTGTACTGCCATTGCTCCAGACAAATGATGCCCCTGTCGGTCCGTTTGCATGAAGTGTGACGGACAAAGATTCACAGATACCGGTGTCGGCACCGGCAGATGCCCAGGGCAAGGAAAAAACATCCACGATTACACTATCGTATGCCAGGCCGCATCCGTTGGGATCGATCGCCGTTACCCCAAAAGTGGAAGTTGTGAACGGGCTGACCATCACAGACAAGCTTGTATCGCCTGTACTCCAGATCAGGGTGGCTCCGGGAGTAGAAATGGCAGTAAGCAAAATGCTGTCACCGGGACACAGCCCCGTATCGGCCCCAGCAGTCAGACTGAGGTTGCTGAAGGTCATCACTCCCACGGAGTCTGCTGCCAGTCCGCAGGCATTCGAAGCACTGACGAAAAATGTGGTGGGCTGAGAAGGCTGAACAGTGATTCCGGCCGTTGTTGCACCGTTACTCCAGCTTATCGCGGCACCGGGCATGGCATCGGCGAACAGAGAAACAGGACTGCCGGGACAAATCAGCGTGTCGTTTCCTGCATTCACAAAGGGTAAGGGTAAATGCATCAGGACAAGGGTGTCGGTCAGATAGCACAGATCGGCATAAGTGATCTCAACGGTGTAGAGTCCTTCCTGCGTGGCCGGGTAGTTTGAGCTGTTTGTGCCGTCCTGCCATACGAAAGAGATGCCGCCGATAAAGTTGGCGGTTGAAATATTGACCGTATCCCCGGGGCAGGCCGTTATTGTGTCGGGAAGGCCAAAAACATAGCCCGGACCACTGCCGAAGATCCATCCGTTGTTGCCGGAAAGATCCACAGAGTAATCACCGGTATAGAAGACCGCGCCGCCGGTGGCATACTGGTCGCGCATTTCGACAAAAGCAGCGGAAACCACCCCCGCAGACTTAAAAATGAAGGAAGGCGAGCCGGTGTTGCTTGAACGGAGACTGATAGGGAAACAACCATTGCCGGACATATTCAGTTTCTCAAGGATAACCTGAGTTTTTCCCGATTCAAGCGTGTAGGTTCCGGAAGGAAAGAATGTAAGGGTGTCATAAATGTGATTACCAAATATATTTCCGTCAGATCTAAAGAAGGCATGATTGAAGGAGCAGGGCGTACCGCTGCTGATCAGTTCGGAACAACCGCCGGAATTGGTGAAACTGACATCGTAGTAATGAATGCTGTCACCGCCAATATTGTACATCCCTCCGTTCGGGCTGTGGAAGATGATCTCAGAACTTCCGGCATCGAATTGCAGTTGCTGACTGCTGAGTACCCAGGCCGTATAATCCCCGGCCGAAATATATATTTTTGAGCTCCCGAGCCTGATCGAGCGAGGCAATGCACTGTTGCTGCGAAAGGTCAGTCCGGTAATGTCGTAACCGCGGGATTGCAGTTCGCCCTGAAGAACAGATATGTTACTGATGGATGTATAACCGCCTTCGAGTAACCATTGGCCGTTGGCTCCGTCAAAAAAGGTGTTGCCCCTTATGATGCGTCCCTCAGTTCTGACCAGATTGGCGGTGTCGCCGGCTCTGAAATAAAGGTTCCCGTCAAACTGCCAGTTCAGAAGGCTGTCGAGCAGGAATGAGCCATACACCATCAGGTTGCAACTCCCGGCCCCGGCGAAGCGGGGCGTCAGATTTCCGGATTCCCAGAGCATATCATGGCAGAATGAGTAAAAACCGTCCGTGGTGACCTTCCCGGCCAGGGTGTCGAATGAATTCATGTCGAAATGAACCATGTCAACGGGTGTGGGAATGCATTCACCGCCCGGACCTCCGCTGGAGAGAGACCAGTGCTGAGGATCGTTCCAGTTTCCCTGGCCATTGACCCAGTAAAGGTGCCGGGGTGCAGGAGATGTAAAGCTCCATCCCTGGTTATTGCCCAGGTCCGTCGAATTGAAGGCTGTCATCGGAGCCGGCGACAGGGCATGAATATCCTCGAGGATCAGATGCCAGGCCTGAATCGGAGTCTGCTGGCAACGGATAAAAGAGGGACTTCCCTGTAGAGATGAAAAAATATATGTCAGCATATTGCAGGATCCGCTGCCTGCAAAGTGGCTGACGATGGTCTGGGTATCGCCTTCGTTCAGACGGTAGAAACTGTTATTGACGAGCAGGGTGTCAAAGACATTGCACCCTTTGATGCTTCCGTTATTGTCGTAGGTCAGTTTGACAAACCGGCTGACTATGTCGGAGGATGACAATACTGACATCCCGTTTGTATTCAGAAAGTTGACATGATGAAACTGCATGGTATCTCCGCTAACATTGGTCATTCCTCCGTAACTTCCGGTGAAATTGATAACCGAAGTCCCGGCATCAAAATCAAGATGATAGTTGCATACGTGCCAGGTGGTGGGAAATGTACCCGACAGGTTGATCGTTGAGGATCCCAGATCAAGTCCCCGGAAATAGAGGTAGGCCGAAATGAAATTGGATGCAGTAATCTGCTGGTCGTTACTGTGAAAAAAACCTTTGATCAGAAAAATGTTGGAGGTTCCGGCATTGAAAGCGTCAAGAAGCTTCCAGTGGCCCCAGTCTCCTTTAAACAGAACGGTGTTGCGGAAAACTGTCCCTTCTGTAGTTATGGTGTTGCCGGTGTCACGCGCTCTGAAATAGGTATAGCCGTTGAACTGGTACTGCATATTCTGGATATAATGAAGCGAGCCGAAAATGTTGAGGGAAGATGGGAAGGTTCCGCTGAAGGCAGGATGGTGCGCTGCTCCGCTCCAGTCCATGTCGTTGCAAAATGCATTAAAGGTATTCAGATAAACAGTCTGACCTGAACCATTGAATGAGAGATGGTCAAATCTTACGTTGTCAAGCGGATTGGGAACGCATGCACCTCCGGGGCCGCCACTGGTGAATGACCAGTGTGAAGGATCATCCCAGCGGCCGCTTCCGCCGACCCAGTATAATGTAAGCGCTTGTGGCGACTGTATGTTCCATCCGGGGTTGTTACCGAGGTCAACCGATTGAAGGGCATGATAAGTTGCAGGTCCCACTCCTGCAATGTCCTGCATGATCAGTCTGCTGACCACCAGCGATCCTGAGGGTTTCCGGATGTATGCCTTAATACTGTCGCAGTCGGTTCTGATGTAAACCGAAGCACTGCAGTTGCCCGTTGTGATCAGGTCCTGATGAATCGTCAGGGTATCGTTCCCTCTGAACTCATAGTCCTTGTTGTAAAGGTACAGACGGTTCAGTTCATAATTACCGTAGATTTTTGCATTACAAAGGAAGGTGACTGAATTGAAACGCGTCCATGTACCCGGCTGATTGATCATGGAGACCAGACCATTGGTGTCGGAAAATACAACATGATTATACGTGATCAGGCCTCCCTTGTTTAAGAAGGCGGCAGTGGCTGAGGTGAGAATAATGCGTGACTGACCCGGCATCAGGCTCAACTGCTGAGCGTTCATGATCCAGGATGCGTCTGCTGTAATTTCTGACGACTGAAGATCCAGGCTTCGGTGCGTGGTGAAGTCTGAAGAAAATGTCCCGCAGTGAATATCATATCCCTGTGTATTTAGATTCCCTGCGCGAAAGTAAATGGTAAAGCCCTGTGCATCGAGTGATGAAAGGAGTGACCATGAGCCTGCAGCACCATTGAAACTGACTGCATTCTTTGTCTGGTGTCCTGCCATATCAATACGATGTCCTGCAGAGGTCGCTTCAAATAAAAGTTCTCCCCTGAGATCGTAATTCATATCTGATGTCAGCAAAAGGCTGCCGTATATTCTGAGTTCGTTACCGGGTGCACTGCTGAGGGTAGGATGGAAGAGGGCTTCGGTCCAGTCCATGTCACGGCAAACATAATTGCCGGCGTTGATCACTACCGTTTGCCCCGCAGCAGTGAACGAGTTCTCATCAAAGAAGACGTTATCGTTGGCGGTCGGAACCAGGGTATAATTCACTGTACCGCCTGAGGTGGTCACCCAGTGATTGATGTCACTCCAGTCACCGGATCCCCCGACCCAATAATAATCTGCGGCGGTCAGCGACCTGCTTGCCGATATCAGGAGAATGGCAGCAATCATCAGTTTGTGCAGTGATGGCAAAAGGTATGCGGATGATTTTCCGGGACAGGGGCAGAGGTTTTTCATATCAGATCTGTTGGGGTGTGTACATGAGTTCTTTTGTCGTACACGCAAATTTCACCCGGAATACGGGCACACAGCAAGGAGACAAGAGCCTGATTTTGTATGTTGGAAAACCCTTCGGTGCATACGCTAAAAGACGGTCATGCCGGCAGGTTTTTTAAAAAAGAAGGCGGCCACCCCCGTGAACCGCCTTCAAAACACCCCCGTGTTATGATAAACCGTTGGAATTATTCCCCGGAAACCATTTCTTTCAATGCAGAGCGACCCTTCTTTGACGAGCCTTCCAGATAAGAAAGACCCGGGTGTCTTTTGTCTGCGTATTTCTGAACCTTGCCGGATGCCCCGCAGACGTAGGCTTTGATTGCACAGCTCTCAGCGGGTATGAGGATGCTGTTGACCATGCAGCTCCTGTGAGGGCTGCCTCTGCGGGTTTTCCGGCGTATGCTTTTAATTTCACCTTGTTTATCGAACCGAAAAGTCATGGTGTAGGACCTGCTCCAGATCAGCGTTTTGTATTTCCAGTCATCAAAATAGGAGTCAGCAACAGCAAAACCCTCCTTACACTGATACAGCTTAAACAGTTCATGCTGAATGACGGGATCCAGGCGCGTGAAGAACGCCTCGGGAAAGGCATTGTACACAATGCTGTATTCCTTATGTTCTCCGGATCCGGGCAATTGCTGCGGACAATCATTCCCTTGTGAAACTTGGGTCGGTCGCAGGGTCGGCAAAGCATGTATCTTTAAACTCTGAACAAAGAAATCGGGGCCTTTCTCACTCTCCTGCCTGACTACCCTGTAATCTCTGTTAAAGGAATATTCCACGTGGTTTTCACCCTTATCTGGTGTGACCATCAGCCCATCATTCAGGATATAGCCGGGCCCGTTCTGATCGGAGGCAGAAAATGATGGCATGAGTGACAAGCCCTCACACATGGCTACTGATTGGGATACACTCTTGCTTTGAATAAGCAGTGTCAGCAGAGATGCCAGAAGTATGGTCAGCATACTGCTGATGAAATTCAGGGTGATCATTCTTGGTTTCATATTTTTCTTATTTTGGATTATGGGCTGAACGGACAATGAGTTTGAGGTTTTCCACCTTCTTTCCTTCCGTGCTGATTTGCAGGAAATAGATTCCCGGTGTAAGATCGTAAACGGGAATCCTGAAATGAATTTCAGAACCCGGGCTGGCTGTAACAGAGGCTTCCCGGACCAGCCTGCCGCCTGCCTCAAGCATCCTGATGTTTGCAGTTGACGTGAGAGGGTCTCTGATGTTGATGTTGACGTGATCCGTGGCGGGATTAGGATACATACTGACCCTGATCGCGCTGACGGCTTCAGTTACGGTGGTGAACAGTATGCCTGAAAAGGGCTGTTTAAAACCCTGTGTCAAAACAACGTCGCTGTGGACCAGCGTTAAGGTGGCCACCTCTCCGCAGGAATAATCGATATTGATCTGCTGGTTGTAGCTGACATTGGCACCGCAGACCGAGAATAGCATCTGATCAAGTGATTGCGCTTCTGATGCCTGGAATGCTGACAACAGTATGATGGATATCAATAGCTTCTTCATATTATTTCGTCTTACTTTTTATTAAGTATAGGTTCGTATTATATTATTTTATATCTTTAACAACGGACATTCTTCCTGCACGGACTTGTCTTCAGTTCACTCTTCTGATAATCAGATGTGACTTGTTGTATTGAAAGCCACCCGGATCTGTTTCCATCAGAAATGGCGGACTTCCTGCCGGGTTTCGCAGGCTCATGACGCAGTTATCCTGTGGCACTCCAAGCAGAAGTGTTCCATTGAGTGTACCGGCCATCCTTGTTCCGCTTACCGAACAGACCTGTTCCTGCCCGTTCAGGGTGATGACGACCTGTGCCGGTCCGCTGACCTCCAGTTGAAAGATAACCATATATACACCCATAAA
>CALGYY010000104.1 GCA_937934705.1 uncultured Bacteroidota bacterium | reverse complement strand
CCGTTGCGAAGTTGAAGAGAAATACGCAATCACAGGCATAAAAGCGATCATTCGAACATCATTATTATGTCTTCAAAACAAGCTCATTGGAAAAGAAAACTCATTCATGCAGAACTTCAATTAAGCCAATCCCGTTCTCAATGTTAAAGACAGAACATTTTCAATAGCATGCAATTATTCCCCCACAGCTCTTGTCTTGCCCTGCTGTTGACTTCAATGAAATTAAATTCTAAATTTGCAAAAAATCCACTTTATGATCCGTGCGCTGACCTTTCTGTTGCTCATCCCCCTGAACCTGACCCTGCTGATCGCCCAGCCTGTTATCGACAGTACCGATATGCCGGTCCCCGGTGAAACGCTCAAACGCACCATCATTATAGACCCGGAAAACCTCGATTACCTGAGCAGCGGGGTTTCTCACACCTGGAATTTTTCTGCCATTGACGGCAATGAACAGACTGCGGACACCTTTGTAACTGTGAATTCCACCAACCTGGCCTACGCAGCAGTTTTCAATAACCCCCTTGACCCCGAACACCGTGCAACAGTGGCCAGTCCCCAGCCCCCGCTGGGTTCTATGCCCGGTGTTACTATAGAAAAAATGTATATGTTTTTCAAGCGGACCAGTAGCTTTTACGGCCAGGTGGGCTATGGTGCGGAAATCAATGAGGTACCGGTACCGGTCAGGTTCGATGATGCCGACATCCTGTACCGCTTTCCTCTTGAATATGGGAATATCGATACCTCAGAATCATTTTATGACATCAATATTCCGAGCCTTGGATATAACAGTGAGAGCCGCTTCCGCATCAACACTGTAGATGGATGGGGCACCATCTACCTCCCGGCAGATACTTTTGAAGTGATGCGGGTGAAGACGGTGGCGCAAATCCGTGATTCCATTTATATCGACTCACTGGGTTTCGGTTTTGGTTTCAACAGAACAGAAACCGAGTACAAATGGCTGGCAGAAGGACAACATGTACCCGTGTTTCATATCATTGTGAGAAGCGGCGGTATGGGTGGAGGCAGTACCTCAGTCGACGGCTGGTTCTTTGATTCACGCGATCACACGGGCATTCAGAATCATCTAAGCATTGATGATATCAACATAAGCCCGAATCCGGCTGACGGAACCCTCCGCATTTCAAACCCCGAAGGATCTTTGGTAAATTACCGGATCTTCAGTATCAGCGGTCAGGAACTCATGAGCGGCAGCTTTACAGGATCGGGCCATGAGATCATTACAGAATCTCTGAAGCCCGCAACTTACCTGATCTGTCTGCAAAATGAACAAAGCATCCTTACGAGGATCTTCAGTGTGAGCAGATAAGATTTCCGCCTCATCCCCTTTTCCCGGATAAAAAAAAAAGCCGCCCGGAGGGTCCCGGACGGCCTGGGGAATGAAACCTACCGTTAACCAATCACAATAAGGAGAAGTGAAGCTCCTCACGTTTCGTTACATTATCGTCCTTTAGTTTGATCACATCTGATGAACGACTCAGGATCACCCAGTCATCATTCAGGTCATCGAGAGGTGAATTCACAAAGGAGGTAATATTGAAACGGCTGCCCACATTCCAGTAGCCCATCGAGGTACCGCTTGAATGGTTCGCTTGCAGGGTGCCGTCATCTTTGAATTCAAATGTATAGGCTGTGAACTTGTAGGTTTCTTCCTTATCATTATCATAATAATAAGAAACCTTCCAGCTCTTGCCGCTTTCAAGATTCTGAGTGCTGTTGCTTCCTGATGAATCATCATCTTTCTTACAGGCAGAAAATGTGACTGCAATGGCGATAATCAGGGCGGATATTCCGAATAACTTTTTCATAAATTTTAAACTTTGTTTTGTTATTTAGAACAAAACTAAATAAAAATAAGACCTTACGCAAGCTTTTTAACAAAAAAATTTGTTGCAGTTTACGCATAAATCAGTTTTACAATGATTTATGAAATTGCAGAAATTCCGGAATTTTAAGATTTCACCTGCCGTTTAAAGCAGCCTTGAAAGTTTTCAGGTAAGTCTTCCTGAAAACGGCAAACCACTTTTCGCTCACCGGATACTGCAGCAGTTTTTCTTTGGGGTCTGCACCGGGTATGAGTGAGGCATCACGCCTGCCCAGCATCTCTCCCAGTCGCATCTGCTCGCTGAGGAAATCAGTGGCAGGAATAAAATGATTCATGGCCGCCCTGAGCACCAGCAGCGAGGTATCAGGAGCATTCCTGCCGGCATAAAACACAAAGCCTTTTTTCAGCCACTGTTTTTCAGCCCGGCGGCAGATATGATCCAGCAGAAGCTCATGACTGAGTCCAAATTCAGCGGCTGTAATACTCCTGAAGCGCTGGTCGGCTTCGTAATACAAATTGAAATAGTTCAGCGTGTCACCGGCATGAAGTTTTTGCTGAGCCAATGATAAAGACCGCTGATACCCGGCGGCAGGTTTACAGCGGTTTAACTCATTGATGATAAACGACGAATCTGCCCTGCATTCAGGATGAGTACGCAGCACAGCCAGGGCGTCTTCCAGATAAGCGATGCCAGAGGGATAGTTTTTCAATCTGAAAGCCGTCTCCGCTGAATCAGCGATCAGGCCTGCCTTCGCAGCGTTCGCCCCGCAAATGGCACGATGCAGCAGAACCTTACTCTGCTCCAGCTTTTCCGACAAAAGCGGATCCTTGTTCCAGCCTGATTCGAGCATCACCTGCTCCATCAGTTTCACGTGTACGTCAGCCGTATCGTATCGGGCCTCTTTCAAATTCCGGGAAAACGCCTCGTAAATGGTATCCAGCAGGGGGCGTGCATTGATCATCAAAAGTGAATCGAGTGCCGGGTCCGGCCGCAGCCTGTATTTTTTTTCAGCCGCTTTACTCTGACTGAATAAGCGGTGGGCATCCTCTGCCGTGTGATATGCGGCAAGGGTTCTCCCTTCAGCGATCCAGCTGTCGTACCTGATCTGCCAGATCTTTCGCTCGATAGTGTCGAGAGGCAGGGTGTATGAAATGTAATCCGGATATTGCTGCTGGTAATTCCTGGCTTCCTGCAGCCTTTTTTCCGCTGCATCAGTTTGCCTCATGTCTGCTTCACCCAGTGCCAGCAGAAGCATGCGTTCATAAATCCCGTTGTGAGCCTTCCTGAAAGCCTTTTCAAGGTCTTCATCACAGCGGATCCCCTCCCCTTCGGTGCACAGGCTCCGGGCTTTCAGACAGAATTCCAGTGCCTGCTCAAATTTCTTGCGTGAACTCAGCGTATCCGCTTTCACTCTCAGCGCTTTGACAAGCTTTTCGGTGACAGCGTCAGCGGCTGCATCGCCGATGATATCACGGCTATTGGCAGCCTGGTATTTCCGTGCTTCTCCGATATATACCTCAGCCAGTTCAAAGCGGCCATTCTGTATCGCCTTTTCCGACACTTCAAGATAAGAACGGTACACTCCGTGACGCGCCAAAGCAAAGTCGGTGAACAGCTCATCGCTGCACCTGATCCCCTTTCCCGGAGAACAAAACGCGAGTGCTTCTTCCATTACCACCAGGGCTTCATTGTATTTCTGAAGAACAAGAAGATCCTTGCCCTGCTGAAGCAGGGTGCTGTACAGCTTCTCCCCGAAAGTCACCACAGAATCGTGAAAAACCGGATCGGGATTCATGGTGGTCAGCACCCGGCCGATCATGCGTGCCGCATATGAGGCGCTGTCGCGCACATACAGGACTTTGGCGTGCTGGTAATAAGAAGGCACATAATAGGGATTGTAACTGTACGAACGTTTGAAACACACCAGTGCTTTATCGGTCTCCTTTTGTTCAAGCAGCTTCATTCCCTTCTCATAGTAAATCTTATCGAGGGTAGCCAGTGCCTGATCTTCCTGCTGCCGGATCTGACGCGTGCGCTCTGAAAATGCCATAAACAGATCGATAAATCCGATAGGATCGTTGGCGGAAAGATTCAGCTGACCCGGGAAATCATAAGCGAACAATTCTTCCACCTGCTTCTCCACTTCATTGAGCATGATGTCGTACACCAGGATCATGTCGACATTGGCAAAGTTGAAACCGTCGAGCTTCTTCATCCCCTGTGCAATCGCAGCCTTTGAAAGATAATACTGATCAATCAGCATCTGTTTATTCTCAAATGCACTGATCGCAGCACTGTCGTACCATATCTTGCGCGACTCCATCTGGAAAGTGAATTGAGGTTCCCTGATGGTATCAGAGAAATGATAGGTCACCAGCTTATTGTAACCCCAGTGAAGGCTTCCGTCGCCGATCTCAAATACCTTTACCACCTGCTTGTATTTGTTGAGAAGCGTTGCCCTGATCCTGATTTTGTTAGGAATTAAAACATCAGAAATATCGAAACCCTTATAAACAACATCTCCGTGGCATTTCGTTTCGTTGATGTCGATATTCACTTCATATTGGCCGGCTTCCGTACTGATGACCCTGAGCACCTGGCGGAAAGTCACCTGGTAGGAAGTAAAATCATAACGGCGCGGGATCCCCTTGGCGATTTCCCTGATCAGGTGATTGCTGACGGATGATGATGAATCAGGCTCTGATACATATTTAACATCAAAACTTTCGTTTTGAGCATTCTCGAAATGAACAGTAAATTGTGCGGCTGCATGCAGGGGACAACATATCAGCAGCAGGGCCGTGAAACCAGGCAATGCCATGCACCACCATCTTCTGATTCCTGATCTTCTGTATCCTTTGCTAATCTCTGCCATTCAAACTCAGCTTTGCCAATACAAAGCTGGGCATTATCACGGATTTTGCATCCGGATGCGAATTTTTATATCAACAAGGGATTGTTAATTCAATCAGGCCGAACCGCAGCCGGAGCTGATCAGAAGCTTATCACGCTGCCTTCCTCTGCCAGGTAAGTTTCCGGGAATACCGTCCTGGCCTCATCCAGCACAGGCTGGAGTTCATCATAGCGGGCAGAGTAATGCCCGATAAGCAGCTTGCGTGCACCGGCCTTCAGGGCGATAGTGGCGGCATCAATGGTTGTTGAATGTTCCTTTTCACGGGCATTAGCTTCTTTATCTTTCATAAAGGTGGCCTCATGATAAAGCAGATCCACACCCATGATATGCTTCAGAAAGCTATCTGTAAATCCGGTATCGGAACAATAGGCGTAAGTTTTGACCGGGGGCGGGTCATCGGTCAGACTGCGGTTAGGGATCAGCTCACCGCCGGCCGTCAGCAGGTCATTCCCCTCCCGGATACTGCGGTACTGCTCGCTGCTGAGTCCCAGTTTTTCAGTGGACTGTCGGCGGATCTTTCGCAGCGCAGGTTTGGTTTTGAACAGAAAACCGTGGGTAGGTACCCTGTGTTTGAGAGGAAAGGCGGTGACGCTCATCTTCTCATTCTCCAGCACGATACCGCTGAAGTCTTCCGGAAGTGGATGAAAATGCAGAGGAAACAGCAAAGTGGTAGCGCTGACTTCAAGAATGTGGTTGAGGATTTTCTCAAGTTCCGGGTTGGCATAGATGTGCAGCGCTTCCCTGCGTCCGAACAGATGGAGGGTGAAGATTAGTCCGGGCAGACCGAGATAATGATCGCCATGCAGATGAGAGATAAAGATGTGTTGTATCCGTTGTGCCCTGACCCGGAAACGCCGGAACTGCATCTGGGTGCCTTCCCCGCAGTCGATCAGAAAAAGCTGATCGGCCAGCGACAGCACCTGTGCACTGGGGTGCCTTGTTGCAGTGGGCGTTGCCGAGCTCGAGCCGAGGATGTGGACGTGGGGCATGGTATGATTGCGATCAGTCATTAAAAAAAGACCGCCCCCGAAGGCGGTCTTTTCGATTCTGCTGAGAGCGCTTATTCTTTATCAGATTCCGGCTCTTCCTTAGGTTCCGGGGCCTCGGTCGGAAGCTGGGCCTTTTTGCTCTGCTTCTCGTCTTCTTCCATACCGGCCTTCAGATTAGCCAAAGCCTCGATATCACCCAGGGTGGTTTTTTCAAGGTTGTCCTTGATCTTCTTCACCGCTTTATTGGTGGTCTTCTCGACTTTCTTTTTATCTGCGCTTTCCTTGTTCTTCTCTGCATTCACCGCATCCTGGTGGATCCTGGTGTGCGAGATGATGATCTTCTTGTTCTCCTTCGAAAACTCGATCACCTTGAAATCAAGGGTCTCTTCAACCTTTGCAGAGGTATTGTCAGCCTTCTGCAGGTGACGGGTAGGTGCAAAACCTTCCACGCCGTATGGCAGCGCAACCACCGCGCCCTTATCACCCACACTGATCACCGTTCCTTTGTGGACGCTGTCGATGGTGAAAACGCTTTCAAAAACATCCCAGGGATTTTCTTCAAGCTGTTTGTGTCCGAGGCTCAGCCTGCGGTTCTCGGCATCCACTTCCAGTACGATCACTTCAATCTCTTCGCCGATCTTGGTGAACTCGGCGGGATGCTTGATCTTCTTCGACCAGGAAAGGTCAGAAATGTGGATCAGACCATCCACACCTTCTTCCAGCTCCACGAAAATTCCGAAGTTGGTGAAGTTGCGTACGGTAGCCTTATGTTTTGAACTGACCGGGTAACGGCTGCTGATATCGGCCCAGGGATCAGGAATAAGCTGCTTGATACCGAGCGACATCTTGCGTTCTTCGCGGTCGAGGGTGAGGATTACTGCTTCTACCTCATCGCCCACCTTAAGGAAATCCTGTGCGGAGCGCAGGTGCTGCGACCAGCTCATTTCCGAAACGTGGATCAGACCTTCAACACCCTTGGTGATTTCCACGAATGCGCCATAATCGGCAATCACAACCACCTTTCCTTTCACCTTGTCGCCCACCTTGTAGCCGGCGTCGAGTGAATCCCAGGGGTGAGGTGAGAGCTGTTTCAGACCCAGGGCAATGCGTTTCTTGCCTTCGTCGAAATCGAGAATAACCACGTTGATCTTCTGATCAAGCTGCACGATCTCTTCGGGATGGTTGATGCGTCCCCAGGAGAGGTCGGTAATGTGGATCAGACCGTCTACGCCGCCCAGGTCGATAAATACGCCATAGGAGGTGATGTTTTTGACGGTGCCCTCGAGAACCTGTCCCTTTTCAAGTTTGGCGATGATCTCTGCCTTCTGGTGCTCGAGTTCGTCTTCGATAAGGGCTTTGTGGGATACCACCACGTTCTTGTATTCGTGGTTGACTTTCACCACTTTGAATTCCATGGTCTTGCCCACGTATATATCGTAGTCGCGTATGGGTTTCACGTCGATCTGTGAACCCGGGAGGAAAGCCTCGATGCCGAAAACGTCGACAATGAGACCGCCCTTGGTGCGGCACTTCACATAACCGTTGATGATTTCGTCTTTTTCCAGGGCCGTATTCACGCGCTCCCAGGCTTTCAGCAGCTTGGCTTTCTTGTGGGAGAGCAGGAGCTGGCCGGTGGTGCTTTCCTGGCTTTCGACATATACTTCCACCTTGTCGCCCGGTTTGAGATCGGGATTGTAGCGGAATTCATTCAGTGCGATCACCCCGTCGGACTTAAAGCCGATGTTGATCACCACTTCGCGGTTGTTCATCCCCACCACGGTGCCTTCCACCACTTCCTGTTCCACGATGGAACTCAGGGTTTTGTCGTAGAGCTCTTCCATGTCCTTGCGCTCAACGGCAGAATAGGCATCATGCTTCTTGCCCACTACATCCCAGTTAAAATCTTCAGGTTCAGACAATTTCCTGTCGCTTGCCGGAGTTTTTTCTTTCTTTTCGCTTTTCACCTTTTCTACTTCGGGTTCAGCGATGGTGGTTTCCTGCTGCACTTCAGCAGTTACTTCAACTTTGTCGTTCCCGCTTTCGTTTTCGTTCACGACTTCGTTCATGTTGTTTTCTTCGCTCATTGCGTAATGCTTTTCTTGTATGCCCGCCGGGCGGCCGGACAGGGTGGTTGTTCATTTCCTCCGGGTGAGCTCCCGCAACCGCCCGTTGCGTGACCTTCACCCCTCCCCGCTTTTCGGGGGGTGCAAAGATAGGAAAAAATCCGAAATCCAAAGGGTTTACCTTAATTTCCGTCACAGAAAAAGTGAAAAGAATATTTCAGAACAGTTTCGTATTTTTACAGGAAAAACAATGGACAAATTAATTATTGATGCGGTGTATCATCGCGGTAAGCGGAAACTGGCCCTGCGCTTCCCTTACAACAAAAAGTACATTGAACTGGTAAAGACCATAGACGGGGCGGTATGGAGTCAGGCAATATCAGCCTGGTTGATCGGCAATCATCCTGAAAACATGCGGTCGGTTTTTCGCATATTCAAGGGAGTTGCAGAAGTTGATGCCAGCGCGGTATTTAAGAAAAAACCTGAAGGTCACACCTCACCCGGGGATGGGCAAGGATCTGCAGGTATTTCAAAAAATGAAGAAAGGAAGAAATTACCTCCTCCCGACGTTAAGGTGGCCGGGGAGATTTTAAAGTTCAAGTACTGGATGAGGCAGAGGCGATACAGCGAAAACAGCATCCGATCATATTTGCAAGTTCTGAATGTCTTTTTCGGGTATTATCATGACCGGCCGCTTCATAAAATAAGCAAGCGCGATGTTCTCAGCTTCAACCAGGATTATATCATCAAATACGGGCTTTCGGTCTCATATCAGAACCATTTTGTGAATGCGTTGAAGCTTTTTTACCGACGGATGCAGGATCACAACATGATGGTAGAGGAATTAGAGCGACCAAAACGCGCAAAGCACTTACCTAAGGTAATTCCGAAAGAGAATATCAGATCAATGCTGTCTTCCATTGCCAATTTAAAGCATAAAACGGCGCTTTCGTTGATATACGGTTGTGGTCTCCGTCGTTCCGAGCTTATTCATCTGAAATTAAGCAATCTGGATTCAAAACGGATGACGCTTACCGTAGTGGATGGAAAAGGGCGTAAAGACAGGGTGCTTCCGTTAAGCAAAGGATTATTAGACTTAATTACAAGGTACTACAAAGCGTATCGGCCAATGGTTTATCTGATTGAGGGGCAATCGGCGGGACAGGCCTACAGTGAAACCAGTCTGGAAAAAATTTTTCATAAGTACTATGGACATATTCAAAAAACTCATACTTTTACCTTACATTGTCTTCGTCACAGTTTTGCGACTCATTTGCTTGAGGCGGGCACAGATCTAAGATATATTCAGGAATTACTGGGGCACAAGTGCAGCAAGACCACAGAAATATACACCTGGGTAAGTATGAAAGATTTGCACAAAATTAAAAACCCTACTGACGATTTTGAATTGTAAGAAATAAGGTACCGCAATCCGCCCGGGAGATCGGGCTTAGAGGAACAAAAGTAAAGGTATAAACAAGTTGAAAGCAAATTAGTCCGTGATTGTAAGGCGGTGGGAAGAGCGCGCACTCATT
>CALGYY010000103.1 GCA_937934705.1 uncultured Bacteroidota bacterium | reverse complement strand
AGCCTGACCCCGGCCCAGCGCCAAAGCCGCCTCGATAAAGTTTTTGCCATCCTCCTGGTCATCGTGCTGGTCGGCGTACTGCAGGACCTGCTCTTCAAATGGCTCGACAGGCTGTTCTTTCCATATAAATACGTATAGCGTTATAATCCCGCTTCGAATCAATTTTGGAAATGTAAATATTTGTTATGAGCACAAATTTCAAAAATACCGACCTGCCCGATATCATTGAACTGCGCAAAGTCAGCCAGACATACGACGGAGGGAAGACCATGATTATTAAAGAACTGGATTTCCTGGTGGAGGACAAGCCCGGGCAGGGGCAGTTCATCATCATCCTGGGAGCCTCCGGGTGCGGCAAATCAACCCTGCTGCGCTATATCGCCGGACTGCAGGATCCCAGCAGCGGTGAAGTTCTCATCAAGGGTCAGCCCCGCTCTGACGCCGACCGCATCGGGATGGTATTTCAGCAGTATTCCTCTTTTCCGTGGATGAGCGTGCTGGATAATGTGGCCCTGGGTCTGAAATTCAAGGGCGTTTCCCGCAAGGAAAGAGAGGATAAGGCTCGGCAGATGCTGCAGATCGTCGGACTGGAAGGTCAGGAAAAGAAATATGCCAAGTATCCCACCCTCAGCGGAGGTCAGTTACAGCGCGTGGCAATTGCCAGAAGCCTGCTGGTAAATCCGGAGATTATCCTGATGGACGAGCCTTTCGGTGCACTTGATATTTACACCCGCCTTAAAATGCAGGACTTTCTGATTGACATCTGGGAAAAAGTTCACCCCACCATTATCCTCGTGACCCATGATATATCTGAGGCCGTTTACCTGGGGGATGATATCTGTCTGATGTCAGCAAATCCGGGCGAGATTGCGGAAGTCATACACAGTGAACTGCCGGTCGATCGCACACGGGCGCTGAAGCGAAGCAAGCAGTTTACCGATATGGTTCACGATATTGAGGACAAACTGACTGACTTACAGAATGCCTCTGAACAAAGAAAAGCCAAAGCCTTACAAAGCTAAAGCTGAAAACTCCAGCTTTCTTCTCCGATGGTCAGCGTACAGTTCTGACCGGCACTCATAAGCACCTTGCCATCAAAAGTAAATGTGGTCCCTTCAGAAGTGGTGCAGCTCAGGCTGAAATCAACCGTACCCGACTGGATCAGGTAACTTGATTTCGACACTTTCACATTCACAAGGGTCATGGCGAGATTGTAATCAAAAGCGACTTTTCCGCGGACCTTGGAACTCATATTCCCGCTTCGGGCATAAGTTCCGTTGAAGGTAAATTCGGTAACGAAGCTTTCCATGCCTGTGGCAAGCAGATCGCCACTTCCGTTAAAGGTGGACGACAGCAGAGAGGATTCATTGTTCCCCGTTGAAGTGTAATCCACATCAGCCGACAGGGGAGCCCCGCAACAACAGAGAATCTTCCAGCTCCACTGAAAGGTGTAATTGTACTGTATCGACATCCCTCCGTAGTATTTCAGCAGGGTGCTGTCCTGAAGGATGTCGCAGAAGGAAGAATCAATATACGGAACAAAGAGTTCGGAAGAGGTGCGCAATTGTGCAGCCAGTCCGAATGTGGCGTTTTCCGTACTGTTGATCACCAGATCGGCAGCATCGTCAGAAGTAATGGTGACCGGCTCGTCTTTATCCTTACAGGCATGAATAGATAAAAGACTGAGGGCAATAATCGCAAGTAAGAGGATTCTGGTTTTCATTGGGCTGGATTTTACGCATAAAGATACATATAAAACAAATGAAAACAAAGATGAAGCGAAAGAAAATCTCCGGCTCTTTCCCTGTCAGCATGCCCTTTTTTATGGCAGCCTTATTTATCTTTGTTGAAAATCTGTGCTATGCTGAAAACGGAACTTCGGATCTCTTCCAAACTACCTCTGGCCGGAACAACCATCTTTACTGTGATGTCGGCTCTGGCCAATGAACACAAGGCCATTAATTTATCACAGGGTTTCCCTGATTTTGAGATCTCGGCAGAGCTCATCGCCCTGGTGAATCAATACATGAAAAAGGGCTTGAATCAGTATGCCCCCATGCAGGGTGTACCCGTCCTGCGGGAAGCCCTGGCCGCCAAAGCAGAGAAACTCTACGGAATCAGTTATGATCCTGACACCGAGGTGAATATTACAGCCGGAGGCACCCAGGCCATCTTCTCTGCCATCGCCGCTTTTGTGAGAGAAGGGGACGAGGTGATCGTTGTGGAGCCGGCATACGATTCATATGTGCCCGGCATACTGCTCAATGGCGGCATCCCGAAATACGTACAGCTCAAACAGCCTGACTATCATCTCGATTGGGAAGAAATGAAAAAGCTGGTGAGCCACAACACGCGCATGATCATCATCAATACCCCGCATAATCCGACGGGGAGCGTGCTGGGCGCAGCTGACATGAGGGCTCTTGAACAACTGACCCGCAATACCGACATCATCATCGTCAGCGACGAAGTGTATGAGCACCTGATTTTCGACGGTATCCGGCACGAAAGCGTTTGCCGCTATCCTGCACTGGCGGAACGAAGCTTTATGGTCGGTTCTTTCGGCAAAACCTTTCATGCAACGGGCTGGAAAATGGGCTATGTGATGGCTCCTGCAAAACTGATGGCGGAATTCAGGAAGGCCCATCAGTTCATCGTTTTCACCTGCAATACCCCCGTTCAGTATGCACTGGCAGAGTTCCTCCGGGACGATCATAACTGGAATTACCTCGGTGAATTCTATCAGAAAAAGAGGGATTACTTTGCCCGGTTGCTGGAGTCTTCCCGCTTTAAACTGATCCCCTCTTACGGAACCTATTTCCAGTTGCTGGATTACAGCGCCATCAGCCAGGAAGCGGAAGTTGATTTTGCAAAACGGCTGACCCGCGAACACGGAG
The DNA here is from genome assembly GCA_937934705.1 of uncultured Bacteroidota bacterium. Classification (GTDB taxonomy): domain Bacteria; phylum Bacteroidota; class Bacteroidia; order Bacteroidales; family CAIWKO01; genus CALGYY01. The sequence goes on along the minus strand of CALGYY010000103.1, from coordinate 6,452 downwards.
TGGCCAGCATTCCGGTGTCCGTTTTCTACCACAAATCATCCGATCATAAAACCCTGAGGTTTTGCTTCGCCAAAAAGGAAGAAACCCTCGAAAAAGCAGCGGAGATTCTATGCAGGATCTGAAAATCAGCCTGATCCAGGCCGGTCTGAAATGGGAAGACCGCGAAGCCAACCTGGCCCTTTTCGACGGGCTGCTCAGAAACATTCCCCGGGAGACGCAGCTCGTTGTGCTACCCGAAATGTTCACTACTGGTTTCAGTATGAATACTGCACGTTGTGCGGAGGATACAGACGGGATTGCGGTGCAGTGGATGAAAGCAAAAGCGAAAGCGCTGGGAGCGGTCATCACCGGAAGCCTGATGATGAAAGACGGCAAACACACATGCAACCGGCTCCACTGGGTACACCCGGACGGAAACATTTTCACCTGCGACAAGAAACACCTTTTCCGCTTTGGGAAAGAGGATGAATATTTTGCGGCGGGAAACAACAGGATCATCGTTGAGGTGGCAGGCTGGAAATTCTGCCCCCTCATCTGCTACGATCTGCGCTTCCCTGTATGGAGCAGGAACCGCTACAATGATGGCAGCTTCGAATATGATGCCCTGCTTTATGTGGCCAACTGGCCCGATCGCAGGATCCATCACTGGCAAACCCTGCTGGCGGCAAGGGCAATAGAAAATATGGCTTACTGCATCGGCGTGAACCGTGTGGGAGAAGATGGCATGGGACTGAAATATTCCGGACATTCCATGGTTTGCGATCCCCTCGGGGGCGTGATATCAGATCTCGATCCGGGCCAGGAAGGGGTGATCAATACCGTTATGAAAGCTGATCTCCTGCTCGACTGGAGGGAAAAGTTCGGCGCAGGACCCGACTGGGACCATTTCACCATCGATACATGAAACCATTGATTACCGGCGTTTCCGGTATTTCTCTCCTGCCGGTTTCTGCACTAAAGACCCGGCAATTGCTCCACCCATTCCTTCACCTTCATCACAAAACCCACACTTTCCCTGCCGTCGATCAGGCGGTGGTCGTAGGATAAAGCAATATACATCATGGGCCGGATCTCCACCTTGCCGCCGACTGCCACCGGCCTGTCAGCGATGCGATGAAGGCCCAGGATTGCGCTCTGCGGCGGATTGATAATAGGGGTCGACATCATGGAGCCGTAAGTCCCGCCATTGCTGATGGTGAAGGTACCACCCCTGAGCTCATCCATGGTTATTCTGTTCTCTGCCGCCCGTACTGAAAAATCCCTGATCCTGCCTTCTATGGCCGGCAGATCCAGCAACTGAACATCACGGATAGCCGGAGCCATTAATCCTTTGGGGGTGCTGACGGCTATACAGATATCCGAATAATCATAATATACAATATCTTCTCCGTCGATAGAGGCGTTGATCTGCGGGAATTCTGCAAAGGCCAGGGCCGCGGCCTGCGCGAAGAAACTGATAAAGCCTATGTTGAAACCATATGCGGCTTCGTTCTCCTGCCGGTGGTCCCGGCGGTAGGCTACAACACGGCTCATGTCCACCTCGTTAAAGGTGGTCAGCATGGCGGTTTCATTTTTTACGGAAACAAGTCTTTCTGCCAGTTTTTGTCGCAGGGGCGACATTTTCACCCGTCTAAGGGGACGCGCGTCCGAATTCTTATTGGAAACAGAAGATGCACGATTCCTGAGATCCCCGATACGGACAAGATCTTTGTTCAGATTCCTGATCACTTCCGGGGCGATCTTCTCCGCTTCAGCGTAACTGCGGGCGAGAGGCGTCATCCGGAAAGGCTCTTTCACCTTTTCTGAAGTCTCCTGATGAGGCTTCTCCGCTTTTTCACTGACACTGATGCCGACCTTACCGGGCTCCAGGAAGGCGATGGTACTTCCCACAGCAACCGTTTCCCCTTCTGCAACCTGGTGCCTCAGTATGCCGGATTCCGGGGCGTAAACCACCAGGGTGGCTTTGTCGGATTCTATTTCCGCGATCTCACCGTCTTTTGCAATGGCACCGCCGTCTGCAACCAGCCACGCGGCCAGCAGCACTTCCGTGATGGATTCTCCGGGAGCCGGAGCGGGTATGGGGATCTTATCTGGATTCATGGATCAGTTTTTCATCTCGTGAACAAAGCATGCGGCATTCTTCATCCCGGTGTTCGCAGCAATTCCCGCCGAAAGCCTTATCAATGATTTTTTGCTGGCGAAGTTTGTGTATCTGCGAACTTCCGCCGGCCGGACTTCCGCTCTCGGGGCGCGCCACCAGCAGGAGATCACGACCGCGGAAATGCCGCAGCATGAATGACCACGCCCCCATATTGGCGGGCTCTTCCTGTACCCACACACAACGCGCATCTGCCGGGAAACGGCGGAGGATATCTTCGATCATGGCTGAAGGATAAGGGTAAAGCTGCTCTATGCGTACAATCACCGTATCCTCCCGATTCTGCTCCTGGCGGGCCTGTTCCAGCTCATAAAAGATCTTCCCCGTGCAGAATAATATCCGCCTGACCTTCTCAGGACTGCTCTCGCCGCAGATGACCTCCCTGAACCCTCCTTCGGTGAACTCAGCCGCCGGTGAAATACACTGCGGATGTCTCAGAAGACTCTTGGGTGTGAAAACCACCAGAGGCTTCCTGAAGTCGCGGTGAAGCTGCCGCCGGAGCAGGTGAAAATAATTGGCGGGACTGCTGCAATTGGCCACCTGGATGTTGTTGCCCGCGCAGGCTGCCAGAAAACGTTCAATCCTTCCGCTTGAGTGTTCCGGACCCTGTCCCTCGTATCCATGCGGAAGAAGCATCACCAGGCCGTTCCATACATTCCACTTTTCCTCCGCTGCACAAATGAACTGATCTGAAATGATCTGGGCTCCGTTGACAAAATCACCGAATTGTGCTTCCCACACGCACAGGGTATGCGGACTGGCCCAGGCATATCCAAACTCAAAGCCCAGAACCCCGTATTCAGAAAGTAAGGAATTATATATCCTGAAAGCCTGTTCTCCCGGTTTAAGATGATCCAGGGGGATGTATTCTGCTTCAGAGTTCTCTTCTTTCAGCACGGCATGACGCTGTGAAAAGGTTCCCCGCTCAACGTCCTGACCGCTCATGCGGACGGTATATCCCTCCATAATCAGACTGCCGAAGGCCAGAAGCTCCGCCATGGCCCAGTCCACACGGTCTTCAGCAAGCATGAGCGATCGCTCCCGCTGAAGCTGCAGAACCTTTTTAAAGAATGTTTTCCCTTCCGGAAGGGAGCTCAGTATGGTATGAATGGATTCCAGACTTTTCAGATCAGGTGCGGTCGGCGGTGAACTGAAAAAGTCCTCATCGGTGCCTGCCCTGAATTCTTTCCAGCGGTTCTGAAGGAAGTTCCTGATGCCAGAAGATGCCGCACGTTTGGATTCAAAATATCCTTCTTCCAGCTTCTGGCTGAAGTCTTCAGAACTTTCCTGAACAGCAGAGGGCGTGAGGCTCTTTTCTTCGAGCAGTTTCGATCTGTAGATCTCCAGCGGATTCGGATGCTTTTCGATGATGCTGTACAAAAGCGGCTGCGTAAAACGAGGTTCATCACTTTCGTTATGCCCGTATTTCCGGTAACAAAGAAGATCGATGAAAACATCCTTGCCAAAGCGGTGACGGTAATCCATGGCCAGCAGTGCCACGTGTACCACCGCTTCTATGTCGTCGCCGTTGACATGAAAAATGGGCGATTGTATGATCTTGGCCACATCAGTACAATACACACTGCTGCGGGCATCCAGGTAATTGGTGGTGAAACCGAGCTGGTTGTTGACCACAAAATGGATGGTTCCCCCGCAATGATAAGCAGGCAGTTCCGACATCTGCATGATCTCATACACGATGCCCTGTCCCGCCAGCGCGGCATCCCCGTGGATCAGAAAAGGAAGAACCTTTTTCAGGTCACCCTGGTGGTCCTGCTCGGCCATGGCTCTCGCCAGTCCCCCGACCACGGGATCCACCGCTTCCAGGTGCGAGGGGTTGGGAGATAGACTCAGCTGAATCGACTTCCCGCTGGCCGTGCTGGTTGTTGAAGAATACCCCAGATGATATTTCACATCTCCCAGCAGGTGACTTTCGGTAAAACCACCCCCTTCAAATTCCTTGAAAATGGCCTCATAAGGTTTATGAAGGATATTGGCCAGAACGTTCAGGCGACCGCGGTGCGGCATGCCGATCACGAAATCTTTATAATCAAGGATGGCTGCCCTTTCAATAATCGCTTCCATGGCCGGAATAAGGGCTTCTCCTCCCTCAAGGGAAAAAGTCTTGAATCCGGGGTATTTCTTATGCAGGAATTTTTCAAAACCCACGGCACGGGTCAGGCTCTCCAGGATCTGTTTCTTTGATGCACGCGAAAAGGCCGGCGTATTGCGGTCCCCTTCCATGCGCTCACGGATCCAGTTGACCACCTCCACATTCCGGATGTACATAAACTCCACCCCGATGGAGCGGCAATAGGTCTGCCTGAGAAAAGCAATGATGTCTTTCAGTCGCGCATCTCCGATTCCCAGCTGATTTCCCGCGTGGAAGGTTTTCTCCAGATCTCCGTCGCTGAGACCGAAAAGCTGGTGGTCGAGCGGAGGCTCATACTTTCGGCGGGTCCGTACCGGATTTGTTTGCGTGAAATAATGCCCCCGCTGGCGGTATGCAGTAATGAGGTTGAGCACTTTCAGTTCATCCGGAACTCCGCTTCCGGTGGGTTTTTGAGGATACTCCCGGCGGGCAAACTCAAAACCACTGAAAAACAGCCTCCACTGCGGATCTGCCTTTTCCGGATCCTCAAGAAAGAGGCGGTACTGCTCATCCAGCAGGGCAGCGTCAATATTTCCGGTGAAATCAAAAGGGTCCATCCTGGCTTGTTCCACAAATCCGGAGCAAAGTTAATGATAATTGATGGAGTGATGAAGGTGACCGGGTAACGGAGGTGACAGGTGACGGGTGACGGAGGTGACGAAAGTGATGAAGTGATGAAGTGATGGAGTGATGAAGTGAGGGAGTGATGGAGTATCGGTGTGGCTAAGACTACTGACAAACAACTACTTACTGCTTGCTGCTGTTCTCAGTTGCCAAGCCGTATCATTATTTGACTTATTTGTATATTTGTGCTACCAACCCCGACCCCGAAGATAAGGAAACTGCATGTTGTTATAGAGGTTTGGGCTTCTTTATGATGGGTGGATGGGATGATATTTCTGATCCGAGAACTTTACAGGGGGTATATTGTGTTACCGGCAACAGGGGCACACCAATACCGGGAATAGAAAAATTCTACATGAGAATGCTTTTTAACGGAACATTCAGCCGAATAGACTTTATATTAAATTACAAAAATTATGAATAAAGCTTTTTGCTATTTTATTCCATTTTTGATTTTGCACTTCTCTTGTCATACAGATAACACACAGAGTAATAAATGTCATCGCAATGAAGTTGAGATTTCTGACCATATGCTGAAACAAATTCTGAATATGTATATTCAAAAGGCAGAAGATGAGAAACATGAGTATATTTTTCAAATGTGGAATCTGAAGAACTCTGCAGAAAAGAGTTCCTTTTTGCTTAAAGCTTCAACGGGAGTTAGCAGGGAGGAAGTGCGGGAGCCATATGCATTCGTGGTGATCGATCAGGTACCTGTCTTTCTCTTTGACGGATGGAGTATGTGCAGAGATTTCAGGACAGCAGATTATTATTGGCCTTTGTCAAATAAGCATATAAGGGGCTTAATGAGCCAAGGCAGCGGGCGATTGAGAATAGATGATTATCCGGAATGGGAAGTGATTTATCATTATACAACAAAGAAATGGAGTGTAGATTATTATGCAGATGATTCCGTTATTAATTGTGGAGATGTCAATGCTGAAGAAGACCCATTCAGGCCTCCAGCGATTAATGAGCAATAGTTGTGTAATAGGAAAGGAAAGGCCCCGAATTGAGCAGATAATGACTTTGTTTCCATATTCCTTCCATCGGGTCATGCAAGCCTGCTTTAGTTTGCCAAAATATTAAAGATTAATTTGAAAATGCAATACAGGATGTTATTTGTTGTACTTCTTCTTGTTACGGCCTGCTATAATGATCCTGAAGAGATACCAGGTGTATATTATAGTTACCATGAGAGAGGATATGAAGTGATAAAAGTTGGTAACGAATCATATATTCATGTTTCGATCTATCCATCCGGAAAATGTTGTATAGATTCCGGAGGATGGTCTAATAGTGAGCATACGACGAATATAACTTTTGCGAACTGGCAGGACCGATTGAATGTTTGGTACAGGGATACCATTAAAACGGGATTTGAGGGAATGTCATATAATGGTAATACCTTACTCAGGCGTGGCGACATTGGCCGGCAGTATGACTTTCACAAAGTCTATCCTAATAATTGATCTTTATAAGAGACTAACTGCACCTGATGATCAGTTTCATTTCAAT
>CALGYY010000102.1 GCA_937934705.1 uncultured Bacteroidota bacterium | reverse complement strand
GCCCTGATTTCCAATAAAAAAGAGAGGCTGCCCTTTTGAGACAGCCTCTTTTTATATTTCTGAATGTCATAAGTTTCAGGTAAATTTACGCTTTGTTTTAAACATCTGAATTATTTTGTAAAAAACCTGATGAGTTCATATCCGGGAGAAAAAAATACTATCTTTGAGGCAGTATTTTACTCATACATTATATACTAATAAAATCAAATAACTATGGCAAAAGTACTGGTAGCAACTGAAAAACCTTTTGCTCCCGCTGCTGTTAACGGGATCAAAAAGACCTTTGAGGAGGCTGGCATTGAGGTCGTCCTTCTCGAAAAATATACTGATTCGTCAGACCTGCTGAAAGCAGTTGAGAATGTTGACGGACTCATCGTTCGCAGTGATAAGGCTACTGCGGCGGTCATCGAGGCTGCAAAGCAGCTGAAGATCATTGTGCGTGCAGGTGCCGGTTACGACAATGTAGATCTGGCTGCAGCCAGCGCAAGAAAGATTGTTGTGATGAATACCCCGGGACAAAACTCCAATGCCGTGGCTGAACTTGCTGCAGGCATGATGGTTTTCATGGCCAGGGGGAGTTTCAAAGGAGTTTCGGGGACAGAGCTCAAGGGAAAGAAACTGGGCTTGCATGCCTATGGTGCAGTGCCGCGTAATCTTGCCCGTATTGCCCATGGGTTTGGAATGGAGTGCTATGCATTCGATCCGTTTATTGAAAAGTCAGCCATCGAAAAGGACGGTGTGAAGGCGGTTGGCAGCATCGAAGAGTTATATTCGACCTGTCAGTACATTTCTCTTCACATCCCCGCGAATGAGCAAACAAAAAAATCCATCAATTACGGCCTCTTGTCAAAAATGCCGAAGAATGCGACCATCATCAACACGGCACGAAAAGAGGTGATTGATGAAGGTGATCTGAAAAAGATCATGGATGAGCGCCCCGACTTCAAGTATATCTCTGACATTGCGCCGGAGTGCCATGCAGAAATGCTCGAAAAATATGATGTCAGATACTATTCTACTCCCAAGAAGCAGGGTGCTGAAACCTCTGAAGCCAATATCAACGCGGGGATAGCAGCAGCCACGCAGATTGTAAATTACCTGAGTAAAGGGGATACGACCTTCCAGGTGAATAAGTTTTAATTAACGACAACTTCGAAAAACCGAATGACCATGGAACCGGATAAACACAATGCTTTCTTTTTTCGTTTTGAAGATCTGCGAATATACCATAAAGCCCTTGATTATGTTACCTGGGTGCATGGCCTGAGCCGCAACTGGCAGGGCGCAGAGGATTTGTCCCGACAATTCAATTGTGCGGCGCACTCAATCGCGGTGAACATTGCGGAAGGAAGCGGCAGGAACAAAACTCAGTTCGTTTACTATCTGAAGATGGCCAAAAGCTCCATCAGGGAATGTATCGTGCTGACCACGATCGCGAACAGGCGGGAACTGATCAGTGAAGAGCAGAATGAGGATTCACGTCAGTATCTGATTGAAATGACCAAAATGGTAGGCGCCCTGATATCTTCACTTCAGCGAAGTCTGAAAGGTTCGGAAAGTCATGACGAGGATGAGACCGACCTCATCGACGAATTCAACCGGTACAATCCTTAGTTTTCGGTAAAGCGATGTTTTTTTATATTTTTGCGGCCGGGCCGGCAGGTCCGGCCGCTATTTTTTGATTTCACAAACTTAACCTGAATAAATATGGCAATACTGAAAGCTTTTAAAGGCCTGAGGCCGCCGAAGGAAATCGCGAAAGAAATCGCTTCCAGACCTTATGATGTGCTCAACTCCAAAGAAGCCCGTAAGGAGGCTGAAGGAAACCCTTACTCCCTGCTCCATATTATCAAGCCTGAAATCGACCTTCCGGAGGGAATTGATGAACATGCAGAAGAAGTATACAACAAAGCCCTTGAGAATTTCACTATGTACCGTGAAAAAGGATGGCTTGTACAGGACCAGCAGGATTGCCTGTACATTTATGCCCAGACCATGAACGGTAAAACGCAGTACGGCATCGTTGGTTGTGCAGGAGTGGAAGATTACATGAACGGGATCATTCTGAAACATGAGCTGACCAGGCCTGACAAAGAGGAAGACCGCATGAAACACGTGCGTATCAACAATGCCAATATGGAACCGGTTTTCTTTACCTATCCCGCAGTAAGTGAAATTGATGAAATTGTTTCAGGAATCGTTGAATCACAGGCCCCGGAGTATGATTTCACCAGCGTTGACGGTATTGGCCACCATTTCTGGGTTATCAATGACGCAAAAACCATTGCAAGAATCGCTGAACTTTTCGCGGCTATTCCGCACACCTACGTCGCCGACGGACATCACCGGACAGCAGCGGCAGCTCTGGTCGGAAATGAGAAACGCAGAAACAACCCCGCGCACCATGGCCGTGAAGAATATAATTTCTTCCTGGCTGTTCATTTTCCTGATAATCAATTGACTATTATTGATTACAACCGTGTGGTCAAGGATCTTAACGGACTCTCTGATGAGGAATTCCTCAGCAGGCTCGGCCGTGTATTTGAAATCACCCCCATGGGTAAAGAAATATACAAACCGGAAGAACTCCATACCTTCAGCATGTATCTGTCGGGCCAGTGGTACCGAATGGTGACCAAAGCCGGAAACTATGACGACAACGATCCTATCGGCGTGCTTGATGTGACCATTTTGTCAAAACTGGTCCTGGATGATATTCTGGGCATCAAAGATCTGAGAACTGATAAGCGTATTGATTTCGTGGGCGGAATCCGCGGACTGGGTGAACTGAGCAAGAGGGTCGACAGCGGCGAAATGAAGGTGGCTTTCGCACTTTACCCGGTATCCATGCAGCAATTGATCAATATAGCAGATACGGGCAACATCATGCCTCCCAAAACAACATGGTTCGAGCCCAAACTGCGCAGCGGACTGGTGGTTCACCTGCTCGATTAAGCTTCTTTATTCGTGAGACTGTGTTTTCAAGAGCCGAAGGCGAATTGCGCCAAAGGCGTCCCTTCGGGAAAATACTAGTCGAACAATCCCGGAAGGGTATAAAATGACCGTTTATAAAAAATATACCCGAAGGGGTATAATTGTAAAATGGTTATAAGTTATTACTGCTAAAGCGGTAAATGCGGATTAATAATATCAAAAAGCATAGAAATAAGTTAAAATATACCTATATAGCGGTAATTTTATGAATATTTCTTGACTTTCTTAGTAAATTATTGTATCTTTGCCGCTAAAACGGTAATTATGCTCAACCCGGATATTTTATCAAAAGCAATTAAGAAGCACAGAAAAGCAGCCGGACTCAGCCAACTCCAACTGGCGGAGATGGCAGGCGTCGGTAAAACTGTGGTTTTTGATCTTGAAAAAGGCAAAGAAACAATTCAATTGGATACCTTGAGGAAGATACTCATAGTATTGAATATAAAGGTTGTCTTGCAAAGTCATCTGATGAACCAAATATTGAATACAGATGAGAACAGCTAAAGTTTATGTATGCGGAAAAGAGGCCGGGGTGCTTTCTGAAGTTATTTTCAGAAAAGAATACAGCTTCACATATAATGATGGATACTCCGGATTGCCCGTCTCACTTACCATGCCGGTCAGCCGGAAATCTTTCACATTCGATCATTTTCCGCCATT